>JBGPMX010000474.1:0-4687 GCA_041487215.1 Planctomycetia bacterium
AGCTGCGGCTCGAAGCCGCGAATGACCCCGTAGCCACGTCGTATGCACGGGAACGCCAGCGTCTGCCCGTACCGCCCGTAGCCCGGCTGCTCCGTCTCCCAGGCCTCGATGTTCACCAGCTCGCGCGCCGGCGGTCCGGGGTAGAGTCGCTCGTCGGGTTCCAGACCGAACGCCACCGGCAGGACCCGATGCGCGTAGCCGAACAGGTCGGCGGCGACAAAGAGGACGAGCACGACGGCCGCCCCGTGCGCGCGGCGCGTCCCCGCCCGGCGCCACGCGGCGAGCTCACTCGCCGCAGCCAGAGCCACACCGAGCAGGGCCAAGATCCGCCACTTTTGCACCATGTGCATGGTGGCGAAGCCGGGCCAGCCGCGCACCCAATAACTCGGCTCGTACCATTGCGCCGAACCGAGCGCCATCCAGAACCCCAGCAGCGTGACCGTGTGCCACCAGCGCCAGCCGTGCCGCAGGCTCGCGAGCGCCAACAGCACGGGCACGATCCCTACGTAACACGCCTGCTCCGCCTCGACATCCAGCAGAAACGGCGGCGCCGGGCGTGCGACGAGCGCGCCCAGCATGCGCAGCGGCGAGCGATGCACGTGGCTGAGCAGTGCACGCGGGTAATCCATCAGCACCGACCCCGTGACGGCCAGCCGCGGCCCGGCCAAGAGCAGGAAGACGCCGAGCGCGAGCACGGTGTGGACCAGCAGACGGCGCCGGCCGGGCCCGCGGTGCACCGCCACGCCGCGCAGCCACACCAGGAACGCCAGCAGGAAGGCGAACGCGGTCGCGTACTGCACCGCCGTGAGCACCGCCAGCGCGCTCCAGAACCCGAGCCACGCTGCGTCGGCCGGCCGGCGCTCGAGACGAAAGGCGTAGTACGCCATCCAGGGCAGGAACAGGTAACTCATGGTGATGCCGTGCCCCCCCGCGGCATAGACGACGGCGCAGCCGCTCACCCCATAGAGCACCCCGGCCAGCGCCGCCCCCCAGGGACAACGCAACCAGAGCAGGGCCAGGCGGCGCGCTCCCTCGACCGCCAGCCAGAAGTAGAGCACCGTCGCCAGCCGGAGGCCGACCGAGGCGCCGAAGAGGAGCACCAGCGGCGTGTCGATCGCCGCCAACCCGCATTGCGGCTCGCCGGCCAGGGGAAACCCGCCGCGGCACCACGGGTTCCACCACGGCACCTGATGCCACTCGAGAATCGTACGCCGAATCGCTTCGTACCACTGGAGGTAAAGGTCCCAGTCGCCGCGCCCCCAGTTCCGCGGATGACGCAGGAGCGGCAACGCCAGCGAAGCACAGGCGAGCGCGAGCGCGCCGGGGAGCAGCCGCTCCACCACGTGATTCACGGACGAACGCCCCGCCCCGGTCCCGCCGTTGGCAAGTGGGAGACCGGCAGCCTGCTTCCGGGAAACCGCAGCGATATCGCCGATCGGATGCGAGGATAGCTGCCCCGAGGCGCTCGGCACTGGCCAGCGATCGCGCGGCAAGACGCAAACGGTCCGGACGAGACCGAGCGCGAGCAGCATGACGAAGAGGCCGCGCCCGAGGACTTCACGGCGCGACCACGGGATCGCCAGGAAACAATCCAGCAGGAGCGGGAGAGCCAGGAGGCCGACGGCAAGACAACTGGCGATTGCAGCGGCGCTCAGCAAGCGGCGGGACCGTTGAGACATGATCGCGCGGCCGGCATGCCGCTTCCAGGTCTAAATGTTGCCCCCGCCGTGCATGGCGCGAGTGCACTTGCTCCGACCGTCGCTGCATCGCACGCGCGTGCGCATCCCTTGCCCCCCTCGCCTCCGCCCCCATGGATCAAGCGGGGGAGTGGGCCGGGATGAGAGGACGCTGCCCATCGGGCGTACGTCAGGCTTTCCAGCCTGACAAGGCCGATGCCGAACAGAGTCAGGCTGGAAAGCCTGACGTACCTCTCTCTAACGAAACGCATACGTGATCCGGGCCGGCGGCGCTGCCGCCTCGAGCACCACGCGCGACGGCCGCGCGTGCTCGACGACGCGCCAGCGAACCCGGAACGGCACGCCGCTGATCTTGCCGCGCTCGTCGATGAAATCCCCGAGCAAGAAGGGACGCTCGGTGACCCCGCCGACCCCCTCGGAAGCCGGGTGCCAGCGCGGCCAGAACCGCGCGGTGGTGACGATATCGAACACGGGCTCGAGCGCGCCTTCGATGCGAACCCGGTTCAGGACGCGATCCATACCCGATCCCTTCGATTCTTCAACCCGCTCAAACGTTGCGCCCCCCGGAAGTGCCACGATCATTTCGCCTCGCGCGCGATCCGCTCCGTGCCGACGTACGGCCGCAGCACCTCGGGGACGACGACCGAGCCGTCGGCCTGCTGGTAGTTCTCGAGGATCGCCAGGATCGCGCGGCTGATCGCCACGGCGGTGCCGTTCAGCGTGTGCACGAATTCCGTCCCCTTCTTCCCCTTGCGGCGGAAGCGGATGCCCAGCCGGCGCGCCTGGTAGTCCGTGCAGTTCGACGTACTGGTCACCTCGCCGTACTCTCCCGCTTCGCCGCGGCCCGGCATCCACGCCTCGAGATCGTACTTGCGATACGCCGGCCCACCGAGATCACCCGTGCAGGTGTCGATCACGCGGTAGGGAATGCCGAGCCCCTGGAAGATGCGTTCTTCGAGCTCGCGCAGCCGCTCGAGCAGCGCGTCGCTCTGCTCGGGCAGCGCGAACACAAACATCTCGACCTTCGAAAACTGGTGCACCCGATAGAGCCCGCGAGTGGCCCGGCCGTGCGCGCCGGCCTCGGTGCGGAAGCAGTGCGACAGCGCCACGTACTTGAGCGGCAGCTCGTCCTCTTCGAAGATCTCGTCTTTGTGCATGCCTCCGACGGTGATCTCGGCCGTGGCCACGAGCGACAGGTCGGTCCCCTCGATCGAGTAAATCTGCGTTGCCTCGCCGCGCGGGATGAAGCCGATCCCCTCGAGCACCTCGTCGCGCGCCAGGTCCGGCGTGATGAGCGGCTGGAACCCCTCGGCGCCGAGCAGGTTGATCGCGTAGAGCTCGAGGGCCAGCTCGAGCCGCACCGCCTCGTTCTTGAGGAAGTAGAAGTTGTGCCCGGTGACCTTGCCGCCCCGCTCGAAGTCGATGAGATCGAGTTGGGTGCCGAGCTCCACGTGGTCGAGCGGCTGGAACTCGAAGCGTCTCGGCTCGCCCCAGCGCCGCACTTCGCGGTTCGCCGCTTCGCCCGCGCCCACCGGTGCGTCCGGGTGCGTCATGTTCGGGACTTGGGCCTGCTCGGTGCGGAGCTGTGTTTCGAGTCCGGCCAGGTCGGCTTCGAGTGCGGCGATGCGGTCCTTGAGCGAACGCCCCTCGGCGATCAGTTCCTGCTTGCGTGCCGCGTCTTGCTCGCGGTTGGTGGCCTGCGAGTTGTCGTTACGCCGCTTGCGCAGCTCTTCGATCTCCTGGAGCGTGCGGCCGCGTGCGGCGGCGAGCTCGAGGATGCGGTCGATGTCGCACGCCACGTTGCGGTTGCGGCAGTTCTCGCGAACCGCGTCCGCGTTCTGCTGCAGGAATTTCAGGTCGAGCATGCGGCCCATGGTACCAGAAGAAAGCGATTCCGGGACGCACATGCCCAGTCCATCGCTTGAATTCCCGACCCCGGGCGCGCCGGCTTTGTCATCCTGAGCCGAGCGAGGAACGAGCGCACCTTGGTCATCCTGAGCGGAGCGAGGTACGAGCGCACCTGGTCATCCTGAGTGAAGCGAGGTACGAGCGCAGCGAAGGATCTCCCGTTGGAGTTCGCGCTTCAGCGGGTTCCTCGAGCACACGCTAAAGCGTGAACTCCAACGCTCTGTCATCCTGAGCCGAGCGAGGTACGAGCGCAGCGAAGGATCTGGGCTCGCTCGCCTCCCTTGAAGAGTCACGCGCCACTACTTTGGGGCAAGGAGTCAGATCGAGTCGAGCGGGCTCCGGGTGGTGACGCCCGGCCCGTTGAGCACGTGCGTGTAGATCATCGTGGTCGAGACGTCGGCGTGGCCGAGCAACTCTTGCACCGTGCGAATATCGGCGCCGGATTCCAGAAGGTGCGTCGCGAAGGAATCTCCCACGCGGAGCCGGACGCACTCGAGCAATCGCAGGCCGCTGCCGTAGAGCAGCCGGGCCATCCGGCGGCACGTCCCATCCATGGCTTCGAGCAGCCGGCGTACTTTGTCCTGGGTGAGCACGATCGGCAGCCGCAGGGGTCGCTTGGCGCGTTCGATCTCGCCCAGGTGACCGAGCGGCCGACGCAGAACGGCATCGTATAGAAAGACGAGCGAGTTGAGGGCCTGATTCTGGGTCGACGCGGCGACGTGGCGATCGCGTGCGAGCGCGGTGAGGAACGCGCGAACTTCGACGGCGCCCATTTCAGCGGGATGCCCTTTCTGGTGAAACAGAACGAAGCGGTGCACCCATCCGACGTAAGCCTCTTCGGTGCGGATCGAATAGTGCCGGAGTCGCACGGCCTCGCGCACCTGATCGAGGAGCCGACGGCTCCCCCGGTCGGCCGTCGGCAGGGGGTGTGGACGGGCGCGTCGTAGCATGCGGGCCGATCTTCGAACCGCACGGTGTCGCCGCCCCCGTCGCTACGATGCCCCTGGCGTCCTCCCCGAAAGTACGCCTAACCGTGATACATGTACTTTTGTACACATAACAAAGTATCGCGAGCTCCACAA
>JBGPMX010000475.1:0-4683 GCA_041487215.1 Planctomycetia bacterium
CATCGTGCAGTGCGCCGCGTGCGGCTACGCGGCGAACACCGAGAAGGCGGGAGTCGGCGCCGCGCCCGATGCCAGGCCAGCCCCGAACGACAAGGCCGCCGAAGAACCGAAGCCGTTCAAGAAAGTCGAGACGCCGGGAAAGACGACCATCGAGCAGGTGAGCCAGCTGCTCAAGTGCAAGCCGTCGCAGATGATCAAGACCCTCGTCTACAAGGCCGACGGCAAGCCGGTTGCCGTGCTCATTCGCGGCGACCACGAGGCGAACGAGCTCAAGGTGAAACGGGCGCTCGACGCCAGCGTTCTCGAGCTCGCCGACCCCGACACCATCCGGCAGGTGACCGGCGCGCCGGTCGGCTTTGCCGGGCCCGTGGGCATCCGCTGCGCTGTGATCGCCGACCGCGCGATCGCCAGAATGAAGAAGGTGGTCACCGGCGCGAACGAGGCCGACGCGCATCTGGTGGGGGTCGTGCCCGGCCGCGACTTTCCCCTGCCGTCGCCGGCCGACCTGCGCATGGCGACCGAAGGGGACCCCTGCCCGCGCTGCGCCGCGCCCATGCGGCTGCGACGCGGCATCGAGGTGGGCCACGTCTTCAAGCTCGGCACCAAGTACTCCCAGGCGCTCGGCGCCAACTACCTCGATGACCAGGAGCGGCTGCACCCGATCATCATGGGCTGCTACGGCATCGGCGTGAACCGCATCCTCGCCGCGCTCATCGAAACCAACCACGATGAGGACGGCATCGTCTGGTCGCTGCCGCTCGCACCGTACAGCGTGCTGGTGCTTCCCCTGGCGGTTCAAAACGAGCGACTGCGCCAGGCGGCCGAGAAGATCTACACGGAACTGTGCGCGCGCGGCATCGACACGCTGCTCGACGACCGCGACGCACGGGCCGGCTTCAAGTTCAAGGACGCCGACCTGATCGGCATCCCGCTGCGGGTGGCGATCGGCGAGCGGGGCATCGCCGAGGGGACCGCGGAGATCAAGTGGCGTGGCGAGCCGGAACCGAAGAAGGTGCCCATCGACGACGCCGTACGGTCGGTCATCGACACGCTCGCTGCTCCGCCCGCCGCGCGGCCCGATCCGGCGGGCCGCCCCGCAGGTCGTCCGGCACGCAGCGGCCGGTGACACCGGCTGGTGCAACTTGGCTGAACCAAAAACACCCGACCGCGTAATGCTCATAGTCGGGGCCTTCAGCGGCCAACCCGAGGCCATCGCCTGGGCTCGGGATAACCTGCAAAACCGCTACGGCCCGGTGGCTCTCGAGAGCCCATGCTTCGATTTCACCGAGACGCATTATTACGATGCTCCGATGGGCCAGCGGCTGCGCCTCCAGCTGCTCGGCTTCCGGCAGCTGATCGATTCCGCTGCGCTGGCAGCCGTCAAGCTGGCAACCCATCAGGCGGAGCAGGAGTACGCGCGCCGGCACCAGGCGGCGGGGGGGCGGATCGTCCGGCCGCTCAATCTCGACCCCGGTTATCTCAGCCTCGGTAAATGGGTCCTGGCTACGACCAAAGACCAGGCGCACCGGGTCTATCTGGGTGAGGGAGTGTTCGCCGAGGTGACGCTGCGCTACGAGCACGGCGATTACGTCCCGTGGCCGTGGACGTATCCCAACTACCGCCGTGACGACTACCGGGCCTTTTTCCGCGCCGCTCGCGCCGTGTACGCGCGGCTGCTGCGGGGCGGCGACTAGTCGTAGCGAGATCCTTCGCTCCGCTCAGGATGACACGCTTTCCCCGTTGAATCGAAGAGTAATGGAGTACGAGTCGGAGGCAATGGGTTCCGCGATGGGGTGGGTTGCACTTGCCATCTTTGGCGTCTCGTTCTTCTTGAGTGTCGCGGGCACGGCGCTGGCTCGCGCCTGGGCGCCGCGGCTGGGGCTCATCGACCGCCCCGCCTCGCGCAAGGTACACCGAGTCCCGACCCCGCTGGGAGGGGGCGTCGCGCTGTGGGCCGCGGTCGTTCTTACCCTTGGCGGTGCTTACGCGGCCGCCGACGTAGTTCGAGCCGGCATCGTCTCCGACGCCTGGCTGCCGTCGGATGTGCTCGTCCACCTGCCCGGCATGGCGAGCGTGGGGAGCATCGTCTGGCTCATCCTGGGCGCCGGCACGGTCCAGATGCTCATGGGGCTGGCCGACGACCGCTGGGGCCTGAGCTACCCGCTGCGCCTGGCGGTTGAAGTCCTGCTGGTCGCGCTGCTGATCTGGCGCGGCGTGCACGTAACGCTGTTCCCGCCGCTCGCGCACTACTGGACCAGCGCTGTCATCACGGTTCTGTGGGTGGTTGGGCTCACCAACGCTTTCAACTTCCTGGATAACATGGACGGCCTGTCTGCCGGCGTCGCGTGCATCAGCTCGGCACTATTCTTCCTGGTCATGACGCAGATCGGCGCTCTGTTCGTGGCGGCGCTCTTGCTGGTGCTTATCGGTGCACTGGCCGGCTTTCTGGTGTTTAACTGGTCGCCGGCGAGCATCTTCATGGGGGACGCGGGATCCAACTTCATCGGCTTCATGATCGGGATCGTCACGGTCGTGAGCACGTTCACCAAGCCGGGCTACCCCGAGATCACGATCGCGGCCCCGCTCTGCGTGCTCGCCGTGCCACTCTACGACTCGCTCAGCGTCATCCTGATCCGGCTGCGGCAGGGGCGGAGCCCGTTCCACGCGGACAAGAGCCACTTCTCGCACCGCCTGGTCGCTCTGGGCATGACGCAGCAGCAAGCCGTGCTCACAATCTTCCTGGTCACGCTGGCTACCGGGCTGGGCGCGTTGCTGCTCTACCACGTCAAGGGGCTCTGGGCGTTCGTCGTGCTCACTCAGGTCGGTTGTCTCCTGGGCGTGGTGGCGGTGCTGGAGGCCGCCGGGCGGACACCGAGGGAATGATCACCCTCTGCCTCAATTGCAAGTTCCTGTTGGACGGGCCCTTATGGGCAAGCGTGACCGGGCGGGGCAGACGCACGACGCGGTGGCGGGGCGGCTCGAGCTGCTGGCCGCCATGCTCGGCGCGATCCTGGTTGTTGCGCGCCCGGCGTTTGCCAGCGAGGACGCGGAGACGGGGAGCGGGCTCGTTATTGTCGCTCTCTGGTTTATCGTCGCGTTCCTCTGGGCCGCCGGGCAGCTGGTCCGCGGCGAGCTGCGTTGGGCTGGCAACAGGACCAGCGACGTGGCGGCTGCGCTCGTCGCTGTCGCCATCGTTGCCGCGGCCGCACGCGCCGACACGCCGCGCCCCGCGGTGAACATGGCGGCGGAATGGCTGGCACTGCTGGCGTCGTACTTCCTCGTTCGCCAGCTGTTCCGCGATGCGGCACGGCGACGCGCGCTTGTCGTCGCGCTTCTCAGCACCGCCGTGGCGCTGGCCGCCTACGGCGTGTACCAGGCGTTCTGGGGCCTGGACGCCATTCGGGCCGGCTACGCGCGAGACCCGCTCGGCAGCCTGCGGTCGCTCGGGATCGAGCCGGGCAGCCCGGAACAGGAGCTGTTCGAGAACCGGCTGCGATCGCACGAGCCCTTCGCCACGTTCGCGCTGGCCAACTCTCTGGCTGGCTTCCTCCTCCCCTGGACGATCCTGGCGATCGGCCATGGGGTGTCTCGCGCGCTTCGCTCACCGAGGGCAACCGGACCGGACACGCCGGGAAGCTCGCGGGGCCCGCGGCGAGGCGGAGCACCGTTTGCCGGGCGTGGCTGGCTCGCCACGGCCGCCCCCGCTGGCCAGGCCGTCGCGGTCCTGCTCCTGCTCACCTGCCTGATGCTCACGCAGAGCCGCACCGCGTACGCGGGGCTCGCGATCGGTCTGGCCTGCCTGGTCGGCTCGGTGGTGACGCCGTTGCGCAATGCGCTGCGGCCGTCGCGCGCCGCGACCGCCTGGCTGCTCGCCGGCGTGCTGTTCGTGGCGACGTGCCTGGGCGTGGCTTTGTTCGTGGCGGTCCAGCGCGGCAAGGTGGACGAGAAGCTGCTGACGCAGGCGCCCCGGTCGCTCGCGTTCCGCTGGCAGTACTGGCGCGCGACCGCCGGACTCGTTCGCGACCATTTCTGGATCGGCACGGGGCCGGGCAACTTCCGGGACCATTACTTGCGGTACAAGCTGGCCGACTCGAGCGAGGAGATCGTGGATCCGCACAACTTCCTGCTCGAGGTTTGGGCCACGTCGGGGATCGTCGGGGCGCTGGCGATGCTGGCGTTCCTTGCGTTCGGGCTGCGCCGGCTGCTGGCTGCACCCGAGGCATCGGCACGCGGGGAAGCTGGGGCTGACTGGCGCATCCTGGCTCCGGCCGGACTGCTCGGATTCCTGCTCGCCGCCGTCGTGTCCGACGCCGATATCGGGCTGGCGCTCGCTCTGCTGTTGACCTGGCTGGCCGCGGCGCTGGTGTTCGGGGCCGGACGACAGCGGCCGCTCGCCTCGCCGCGCATGGTGGCCTGGGCACTGGCCGGCGTGACCGTCCACTTGCTGGGCGCCGGCGGGATCGGCATGCCGGGGGTCGCCCAGACCTTATGGGTCCTGATGGCCCTGGGTCTGAACGCCGCGGAGCCGGATGGAGAGCCGGCACGAGTGGGCGGTCGCGGCGCAAGTGCTCTGGTTCTGGCCGCAGCCGGCGCCGCCTTCCTGGGGCTCGTAACCGGGTTGCTAGAGCCGGTGGCTCGGGCGCAGGCGGCGATCAGCACCGGCCGGCTTCTGGCCGCGCGCGG
>JBGPMX010000476.1:0-4659 GCA_041487215.1 Planctomycetia bacterium
GCAACCGCCGAGGCGGCCGCGCTGTTCCTGGATTGGGCGGGGTGGCAGAAAATCGACACGCAGCAGTTCGAGGCGGTGCGCGTCGAGCACTACGTGCGGCGTGCGGCCCGCGCCGCCGCCTCGCCCTGAACCCGTTCGTTCGGCGCGCTCGGTTCGGCGCGGGTCTCCCGACCCCGCCACTCGGTTGGCCTCGTTCGGCGCGGGTCTCCCGACCCCGCCGCTCGGTTCGGCGCGGGGCGGTCACGATCGTGGACGCCGCCAGCGACGCAGCGCTTCGCGCACGAAGAGGGCGGCGAGACCGAGCAGGGTCGCGCCGGAGAGGACGGCCCCCCAGACCACCGAGCGCGGCTGATACACCCAGCGCACGTGGTGCGTGCCGGCCGGAACGACCACGCCGCGAAACAGGTAGTTCACGCGCAGCGAACGCCCCGGCACCCCGTCGATCTCGACCCGCCACCCGGGATCGAACCGGTCGCTCAGCACGAGCAGCGCAGCGGCGGAACAGCGCGTCTGGAGCATCACTTCTTCGCCTGCATCCCGCTCGATGACCGCTTCTCCCGCCGCTACTTCCGGCGCCCGCGGGGTGATGCCGTCGAGCGGCTCCTCGACTATGCTTTCCACGCGCAGGTCGCGGTCCACATCCAGCAGTGCTGCGAGTGCCGCGGCCGGGTCGGCCACGCGCACCCGCCCGGCAAGATAGCCGCGCGGGTAAACCCCGCGATTCTGATAGACCGCGTCCTTGCCGGGGCCGGACTGGACGAGCCGCCAGCCGGGGTGGGACCGCTGCGGTGCGCGCGGGTCGCTCGCGATTTCGAGCCGTGGCAGGCGGATGTTCGTGTAGAGAAAAGCGACCGCCGCTTTATCGCACACGCTCTGCACCTCGGCCCGCACGGCCGGAAGCAGTTGATCGCGCGGCACGAGTGTGATGCCAGGCTTCCAGCCAAGGCGGCGGAACAGCGTGCTGGTGCGCAGGTCGAGCGGGAAGTCGTAGCCGCGCAGGTCGCGAAACTCGTAAGCCATCGCGACGTTCGGGCTGAGGATCTCGTCGGTCGCGATCAGCCGGCGGCCCTCGAGCGCATCGAGCACGCGCGCGAGTCCCGCTGGAGCCGGCGGGAACACCACCCGCGCGGGTACGATCGGGTTGAAGCCGTACGCGACCCAGAGGAGGTCAACGAGCACGATGAGCAGCAGGCCAGACGACCATCTCCGTTCGGCGTCGCGCGCGGGGTCGCGCACCGGCGCGGCACTCGCGATCGGAACGCCGGCGAGGCCGCTGGGCCCCGTGCCGGCCGTGCATGCGCCGTGGCGCGTGCGCGACGCGACCAGACGGCGCGCTGTGCCGAGCGCCCAGACGGCGCCCGCCATGGCACACAGCAAGCTCGCGAGCATCCGGAGCGAACGGTTCTCGAGTCGAGCCGGCTCGCTCGGATCGGCCCAGAGCTGCCGGAGCCCCTGTGTCGGTGCGGCCAGCCCGTGCGGGCCGGGGAGCACGAGCATCGTCCCCAGAGCCACCAGGGTGAGTGCGCTCGCCGCCACCAGCGTGCACGCGGCGACACGGGTCGGGGCCCGAACCAGCTGCGTCCAGAGCGAGCCGGCGAGCATGCAGCCGGCGAACTGGACGCCCAGCAGCAGCCGCAGGTTGTCCGCTTTGGAGAAGAGCGGAACGTGGTGGATGAGACCGGACACGCCCGGCACGCCGAGCACGACGCTGCCGCAGACGGCGGCCCAGACGGTGAAGATAACGATCGCCGCACCCGCGGGTCCGCGCGCCGTGCGGCGCGGCCGGATGGCCACGAGCGCAATGGCAGTCGCCGCCAGCGCCAGCGGCGTGATCCCGATGTACAGGCCTATTTCATTGTAGTTGAGCGGCCCGTGGTAAAGTTGTCCGGCACGCGGCCGCCCGAAATAGTCCGGGGCGAGCGCGCCCAGCCATGCTTCGGGCGGTAGCGTGCGGCCGAGCGCGTGCGTGGACTCGACCCAGTCGGCACTCGAGGCCAGCTGCTCAGCGAACGGCACGAGCGCCGCCGCGGCGCCCGCGAGCCCGATCAGCTGGGCGGCGAGGCAGGCGAGCAAAGCGGCGACCTTGCTCCGCACCGCCGACGCATCGGTCCCAATCCGGACCAAAACAAAGAGCCCGGTCAGCGCCGCGACGTGGAACTGCGTCTCGGGATGGCCGCTGAGCTCCAGCGCCACCGCGGCCAGCCCGGCGCAAGCGAGTCTGACGGCGCTTACCCGCTCGACCAGCCGATCGGTGGTGCAGAGCACGACGGGCAGCCACGCGGCCGCGGCGGAGTGGTTCCACTGCAGCCAGCGGACGTTGAACGCCGCGAGCATCCAGCCGATTCCCGCCAGGAACGCGGCCGCGGGCGCGAGCCCCAGGCGGCGGCCGAGCAGGAACGTCCCGAAGCCGGCCACCCAGAGCTTGAGCGCGGCAACCGGCCCGGCCGCCCACTTCGGGTCGGCTAGGAAGTATGCTGCATGGAACGGGCTGAGCAGCGCGGACTGCCCGTTCGCGTGGACCGGGAAGCCGCCAAAGATGTGCGGGCCCCAGAGCGGGAACCGCCCGGCGCACGCGGCACGGTATTGCGCGCGATGCCACGGTTCGAACTCGCGCCAGACATCCCCCTGGATTCCGTTGAGATAGGGCGTGACGTCCTCGGCGAGCACGCTGCGGAACGGCACCTGGTCCCAAAGGTTCGCCGCCGGGCTCAGCACCTCGCCCAGCACGAGGCGATGGAACAACACCGCCACGATCGCCAGGTAGCCGAAGCCGGCGCGCAGCACCGGCCTCTGCGAAGCGAGCCGGCAGGCATAAGACCAGGGACGAGACACCGCGCGCGAAAGCCGAAAAAAACCAGGGAGAGCTGCCGATGCCGGCGCGCCAGGCGCTGGAGCCGCCATCTTAGGTACTCGGCAGCGCTCGGGCGGCCGGGTCGTTCGAGGAACGCTTGTCGGACGCGGGCGCGCCCAGCGCGCGCACGATCCCGGCGTTCATGCCGATCTGGTCACCGAACTCCTGGAACATCCCGACGATCAGGGCGTCGTTGCGCTTGATGTGCGTGAGCGTGTGCTGGAACGCCTCGCGCACGCCGGCCGCGGACAGGTTGGCGCGGCCGGCGGCCAGCACCTTGTACACCAGACAGGGCCGGCGGGTGGCACGCACCACCGATAGCATGCGGTCGCGGTCGCTTGGCAGATACACCTCACCCATCGGCACCTCGCCGAGCAGCTTCTCGGTTTCTTCGCGCGGCCGCGTCAGGTAATACTGGCAGCACATGTAGTAATCCACGTCCCAGCCGCGCTCCTCCGCCATCTCGATCACCGCCGGGTTGTGTGCCGACAGGCCGACCAGCACGCCGGTCGAACGGATCCGCTTGAGCAATTCCACGAGCTGATCAGTTTTCTTCTGCCGATGCAGCTTCTCGGCCAACCCGCCGTGCGGGGCGATGCCGATCGGCTTGCGCTTGGCCGCGTCATCGATCCGGTCCGGGTGCTCATCCCAGTCCGGCTTTCCCAAGCACAGCCAGTGCAGCCGGATCCCTTCGGCCCGGAAACGATCGACATCCTCGAGCGTCCGCTCGGCGTAACTGTTCTGCCAGGTGTTGATCCCGGCCGCTTCCGCGGCGCGCAGCAGCTCCATGACGCGCGGCGGGGTGTGGTAGTCGATCAGGTGCTGGCTGTACAGGCGATTGAAGTGCGAGTACCCGTAGATGGGATTCCCGCCCAGGATGAGCCGGGTGACGCGATGGGCCCCGAGCGAGACGGTCGGCAGAAGCGCGTCGGCCGCGTCCTGCCGCGCTTCGCCGCGCGTCGCCGCGACCGACCCGGCCGCCGCGAGCCCGACCGGGATGGCCGTGGCCCGGCAGAGGAAATCACGCCGCGTCGGTTCCTCGGGATGGACGGGATCGCCAGGATTCATGGGAAAAGCTCCTCGTCAAAATGTTGCTCGGACCCCGCCGTTCGGCGCGGTCTTCCGGCCCCGCCCATAGATCCGACCGCCGGGCTTCGGTGGGGCCTCTACACGCCCGGATCATTTTGCTCGCCCGGCTGCGCATCTTCCATGCGTTTCTTGAACGGTTGTGCCCGAATCTGGGGGGGCACGTCGCTGAGGCTTTGCGCAGCGGTGCGGGTTGACCTGTTGCCCGCGGCGCACAGGGTGTCGCGCAGAGACCCCCACCCGCACTGGCATGCTGCCCCCATGGGGGTGCCGCCGTTTTGCCTCCTCGGCACAACCGTTCTTTTGGATCGCGCTGGCAGTGAATTACACAAACTGTTGGCTCGTAGCGCGTTGTGCAAGCGGGCAGCACCTCCGAGCGGCTGCGCGCGCGTGGCCGGGGCGTTTGGACGGAGTGGGACGTCTCCTGCGCGCGGCGCGACGGCACGCGATTCGCTTGTACTGCGCCGGCTCGGTCGATAGTGTATAACGAGCGCTCGGCGCATCCCGGAACCCAAACGCGTTGGATCCGCGGTTCTGTCGCTAGGGAGGAGAGCAAACGTGTTTGCACATCCCGCTGAATTACGGATTCGTGACATTCATCGGATGCAGCGCCAGGATTTGATCGGCGAGCTGCTGGCCTTCAACGAGTTTTGCTACTTCCAGTTCTCTCCGGGATCGCTCGAGCAGCGCGGCGAGCACGAGCTGCGGCTGCTCTTGTTGGC
>JBGPMX010000477.1:0-4659 GCA_041487215.1 Planctomycetia bacterium
GGAGCAGGAAGAATCGCCCGCTGCGCCGAAGCCCGTGCGCAAGACCCCGCTCAAGGGCGGGCTGGGCCGCTGACCGAGCCGGACCCGCGCTCTCGTCATCCGCACCGCGTTCGGCGCGGGTCTCCCGACCCCGCCGCCCCGTGACCGAAGGTCTCCCACTCGCTCCCTGCGCCCCCTCATCCCCGTGTCCGCATGATTTGAAGCGGGTACGCGCCTGCTTATAATCTGGCGTTCTCTGTCTTCCAGGGCTACGGTCATGCGACATCCTCATCGGCGGCGCCGCAGTTGCGCCGTTTCACACGCGAAGGAAGCACGCCCATGAGCCGCGCGGCTCCCACCGATTCGGACCAGGCCAACGCGGGTTCCCCGGCGTCGGGGAATAGGAACGATCGAGCCTTCTTCGGCCATCCGGCCGGCCTGCTGACGCTCTTCTTCGCGGAGATGTGGGAGCGGTTTAGCTACTACGGGATGCGCGCCATCCTGATCCTGTTCATGACCACGGCGACGCTCGCCGGCGGGTTGGGGTTCACCGATGCCAAGGCGGGCGTGATTTACGCCATCTACACGTCGATGGTCTACTTCGCCGGGCTGGCGGGTGGGTGGCTGGCCGACAATATCCTGGGGCAGCGGCGCACGGTGTTCTGGGGCGGGCTGGTGATCATGCTCGGGCATATCAGCCTCGCCTTTCACGGAGTACCGTTTTTCTTCGCGGGCCTGGCGCTGATCATCGTGGGCACCGGGTTGCTCAAGCCGAACATCAGCACCATCGTCGGTCTACTATACGGTCCTGCGGACGTGCGGCGTGATTCAGGCTTCGCGCTGTACTACATGGGTATCAACATCGGCTCCTTCTTGGGCCAGACGGTGTGCGGGTTCCTGGCGCAGCACCTGTGGTTCAAGACCCATGTGCTCGAGCCGATGGGATTCTCACCCACATCGAGCTGGCACTGGGGTTTTGCGGCCGCCGCCGTTGGCATGTTCTTCGGGCTGGTCGTCTTTGTCATGAGGGGGGACCTGATGGGGGAGGCGGGTCTTCGCCCCAATCCGCCACGGGACGCGGCGGATGTGGCACGACGCAGGCGGATCGTGCAGGGCCTGATCGCCGGCCTCGTGTGCGCGGCGCTGGTCGGTGCGGGTCTCTATGCTTCCGGCGTGTCGATCTCCGTGGATGCCATCAACATCACGTTCGGCGTGGTGCTGCTGCTGCTCACGGTCGTGAGCTTTGGACGCATCCTGTTTTCGCGCGAATTCGATGCCGAGGAGCGCCGGCGGCTCACGGTGGTGTTCATCCTGTTTCTTGCCAGCGTCCTGTTCTGGGGCGCGTTCGAGCAGGCCGGCGGCTCGCTCAACCTGTTCGCCGATCGGAAGTCGCAGCTCACGGTCTTCGGCATGAACTTTCCGTCCAGCTGGTATCAGAACATTAACCCGTTCGGCATCATGCTGCTCTCGCCGCTGTTCGCGTTCATGTGGCTGCGCCTGGGAGAACGGGCGCCGTCCAGCCCGGCGAAGTTCGCGCTCGGGCTCGTCCTCGTCGGGCTCGGCTTCGTGATCGCCGCGCTGGGCTCGAAACTTTACGACCGTACCCAGGAACGCATCAGTCCGCTCTGGCTGACCAGCGTCTATGTGTTGCACACCCTGGGTGAGCTCTGCCTGAGCCCGATCGGGCTGAGCATGGTGACGAAGCTTGCGCCGCAGCGCGCGGTGAGCCAGGTGATGTCGGTCTGGTTCTTCGCCAACGCCAACGCCAACTTCATCGCGGGGCAGACGGTCGTTTTGAACGACAAGTACCAGCTGTCGGACACGCAGGTTTTTTCGGCCATCGCGGCCGTCACGATCCTTGCCGGCCTGGTTCTGGCACTCCTGACTCCGCCGATCAAGCGGCTGATGGGAGGGGTCCACTAGCACCCCGTCACTCCTCGATGGAAAGGTGAAGGCCTGTCATCCTGAGTGAAGCGAGGAACGAGCGGAGCGAAGGATCTGGGTCCAGCAACCAGAATAGACGAGATACACGATCACCCCCTTGGCACGGAGAACTCAGTGAAATCGCCGATTACGATCACCGTCACGCTGTTCGCGTTGGCCGTGGGCTCTGGCTGCTTCGCCGCCGGAGTCAGCGGCGACGCCGCTCTTTCCCGCAAGATCTTCCCGTTCCCCACGCACCGCAGCGACCTGGACAACGGGCTGGCGGTGATCTCCGTCGCGTACGATTCGCCCGGCATCATCGCCTACTACACCGTGGTGCGGACCGGATCGCGCAATGAGGTCGAGTCGGGCCTGTCCGGGTTCGCGCACTTCTTCGAGCACATGATGTTCCGCGGCACCGCGCGCTTCTCCCAGGAAAAGTACAACGACGTGCTCAAATCGCTGGGCGCCGACTCGAACGCCTTCACCAGCGACGACTGGACGTGCTACCACATCACCGCGTCATCGTCCGCGCTCGAGACGATCATGGATATCGAGTCCGACCGTTTCCAAAACCTCGAGTACGACGAGCCGTCGTTTCAGAAGGAGGCCCGCGCGGTGCTCGGCGAGTACAACAAGGGCGCCTCCTCCCCGTTCCTGCTGCTCGACGAAAAGATGCAGGACACCTCCTTCACCCGTCACACCTACAAGCACACCACGCTCGGTTTCCTGCGTGACATCGAGGACATGCCGAACCAGTACGCCTACAGCCGGAAGTTTTTCGAGCGCTGGTACCGGCCGGATAACTGCGCGGTCGTCGTGGTGGGAGACGTGGATCACGCCCGCCTGGTGCAGCTGGCGCAGAAGTACTATGGCGGTTGGCCGCGCGGCGGGGCGAAGGTCGACATTCCCCAGGAGCCGCCGCAGCGCGAGGAGAAGAAGATCGAGCTCACCTGGCCGAACCGTACCCTGCCGTACCTCTATGTCGGCTACCATGTCCCCGGCTTCGATCCGAAGAGCCGAGAGCTGGCCGCACTCGACCTGCTCGCGCAGGCATCGTTCTCGGAATCGAGCCCGCTTTATCGCAAGCTCGTGCTCGAAGAGCAGAAGGTGGAAATGCTCACGGCCGGGGCGGACGCGCACCGCGACCCCACGCTTTTCACCGTGCTGTGCCGGATCAAGAGCGAGCGGGACGTCGCGTACGTGCGCGATGCGATCTACCAGTCGCTCGCCAAGGCCGGCTCCGAACCGATCTCGGAGGAGCGTCTCGCGGCTGTCCAGTCGCACGTGCGCTACGGGTTCGCCATGGGGCTGTCCAGCCCGGACAGCGTCGCCCGAGTGCTCGGCATGTTCCTCGAGCTGAGCGGCACTGCCGACTCGATCAACCAGCTCTACGCGACCTATGAGTCGGTGACGGCAAGCGACATCCAGGCGGCGGCGCGCAAGTATTTCGCGCCGACCAATCGCACGGTCGTGACCCTCACGGCGGCGCGGGGCATCTCGACGCACACTCGGCCGGCGACCGCTGACACTCGGATCGGCCAAGACTTCGGCATTCGGTGTGCAACCGGAACGGACTGCCCTGGTGATGCGCCGGCCGCGGCAACGCCGCACGGCGGCGCGGCGGGAACCTCCGCGTGTGCGCCGGCCGCGCGCGAAGTGAACTTGATCGTCTTGCCCAGCTCGTCCCCGCTCATCGCCCTGCGTGTGCTCTTCCGCGTGGGGAGCCAGGACGATCCGCCCGGCAAGGAGGGTCTGGCCGCGCTGACCGCGGCGCTGATTGCCGAGGGGGGCTCGAGGAAACTGAGCTACGATCAGATCCTGGAGCAGTTCTACCCCATGGCCGCCGACATTTCGGGGCGGGCCGACAAGGAGGTCTCGGTGTTCGTGGCCAACGTGCACCGTGAGAAGCTCGACGAGTTCTATCCGATCCTGAGCGGGATGATCCTCGAACCGCGCTTCGACCCGGCCGATTTCGAGCGGCTGCGCGAGCAGCACGCGAACTACCTGTCCAAGACGCTGCGCGGCAACGACGACGAGGCGCTCGGCAAGTGGACGCTCCAGCTCGCGCTCTACCCGCACCACCTGTACGGCCACGTGGACCAGGGCACGGTCGCGGGGCTGGCCGCGATCACGCTCGACGACGTGCGGCAGTTCTACCGCGCGCACTACACCGTGTCGGCGCTCGAGCTTGGCGTCGCCGGCGGCGTGGACGACTCGTTCGTGGCGCGGGTGCGGCGCGATTTCGCCGCGCTGCCGAACGCGCCGGCCGAGTCGGCCCCTGCGCCGTTGCTCGAGCGGCCGCGCTCACCGCACGAGCTGGAACTGACCATCGTCGCCAAAGACGCCCCCGCCACCGCGATCTCGCTCGGATTCCCGGTCGATCTCAGCCGCGGCGACGACGACTTCTACGCGCTCGCCGTGGCCAACTCGTACCTCGGCGAGCACCGCACGTTCAACGGCCGGCTGATGCAGAACATGCGCGGCAAGCGCGGCCTGAACTACGGGGACTACTCGTACATCGAGAACTTCATCCAGGACGGGGGCAGCACGTTCCCGATCCCGAACACCCCGCGCCGCCAACAGTACTTCTCCATCTGGATCCGCCCTGTGCCGCATGACAAGGCGGTGTTCGCGCTGCGCCAGGCCGTGCGCGAGCTCGACATGTTCGTGACCGACGGCTTGAGCGAGGAAAGTTTCGAGGCCACGCGGCAGTTCCTGCGAAACTACTCCAAGCTATGGGTGCAAACGCTTTCA
>JBGPMX010000478.1:0-4649 GCA_041487215.1 Planctomycetia bacterium
ATCTTCGCGCGAGATTGCAAGAGGCGTAGGTGGCCCCCCACTCCATGGCGGATTCGCTGGGTTCCATTGGCTCCATTCCGCTCTTGCGGACCGGGCCCACGGGGGAGAACGCGCAGGCCGGGCGGCCGGGAGCAAGGCCCCGGCCCCCTGCGCCGCCATTGACGCTTTTCGGCCTCACCGCTATTCTCCCGGACCGCCGGAGCACGCGCTTTGCGAGTCAGAGACGTGCGATGCGCGATGCGGCGGCACGGCACGAAGGAACAGACCATGGCCAGCGGCACGGACGCCGTCTCGCTCTCGCTCGTCTTGCCCGCGTTCAACGAAGCCGAAGCGATCGGCACGGCGATCGACGAGGCACGTGCGGCGCTCGAGCAATTCAGCGACAGGTTCGAGATCATCGTGGTCAATGACGGCAGCCGGGACGGCACGGCCGCGGCCGTGCGTCGCGCAGCCACGCAGGATCCTCGCGTGCGGCTGGTCGAGCATGAGACCAACCGCGGCTACGGCGCGGCGATCCGGAGCGGGTTTCGCGCCGCGCGATTTCCGCTCGTGGTGCTCAGCGACGCCGACTGCCAGTTCGATCTCCGCGAGCTCGGCGAGCTCCTGCCGCTCGCCAGTCGGCACGACATCGTCTGCGGCTACCGCATCGGCCGGCAGGATCCCGCCTACCGGCGTTTCCTCTCCTGGGGCTACAACCGCCTGATCAGCCTGCTGCTCGGCAGCCGGGTGCGCGACTGTGATTGTGCGCTCAAGATCTTCCGGCGCGATGCGGCCGCACGCGTGCTGCCCGAGTCGGATAACTTCTTCGCCAACACGGAAATGCTCTGGCGCGCGAATCGCCATGGGCTGGACATCGCCGAAGCCGGGGTGCACCACCGCCCGCGCCGCCTCGGCCACAGTAAGGTCTCGATGACGGACGTCCCGCGTACGCTCCGCACTCTGCTCCCCTTCTGGTGGTCTCATGTCATCTGGCCGCGGACCGCCACGGTAGCGAACCAGCCGCCGCTCCCGGTCGCAGAAGATTACGCGCTGAGCGTCGAGGCGATGGGCAAGCGACGCGCGGCGTGAGAGCCGTTCGGCGTGGGTCTGCGACCCCGCCACTGGTGCGACCGAAGGCGTCCCGCACGGAGTCAGCGTGATGGATCCGCTCCGTCTCGCCCTGGCTCCGCCTTGCGCTTCGCCCCATACGCCTCGTAGAGCGCGTGCACGAACGGGGCGTCCACGACGCCGGCATCGTGACCCAGCTGGTCGTCCGGCACTGGCAGATTGTGGTCCTTGCGGAACCGGTCCACGGCTGCGGCCGTATCGGCGTCGTAGCTGCGTGCGCCGTCGCCGCGCAGCCGATTGCGGAAGGCGTCGTCGTTTTCGTCGTCGCGGAAGCAGCCGAGCGCGTGCAGCAGCGCCTTGAGCTCGATGACGTCACGCCCCGCGATCCACCGGAACTCGCGGTAGCCCAGCCGCTGGTGAATGGTGTCGTACTGCCGGCGCAGCTCCGCCACCGGCTCGGGGTGCTCCGCCACCTGCATGTTCACCGTGATATGGGTGCCGTCGTAGTGCGTGCGGCCGGGATCGGCCACGATCAGCGCCGCCGACTGCTTGAGCCCCTTGCGTTTGTCGCCGCCGGCTCGCTGGCCCGCCTCGAGCGCCGCGATCAACCGGTCGGCCAGCGCCCGGCCGGTTCCCGCCGTCGCCTCGAAGCTCTCCGCCGTGGCGTCGATCACGGCCTTGCCCACCAGCAGGTTCCCCTGCACCGTGTAGTTCTTTCCGGCCCGGTGCCCGGCGAAGTCCATGCACTCCTTGCCGGTATGGCTCGCCGTGTTGCCGTGCGCATCGATGATGCCGAGCTGCCGGTGCGCGCGGTTCTCGTCTTCCGCCAGCAGCCGCTCGATGACCTGATCGGGGGCGAGGCCCTGTTCGAGCAGCTCGAGTCCGCGCGGCCCGTAGGAGACCTCGACGGTCGCCTGCGTCGCCACCGCGCCCACGCCCGCCTTGGCCCATGGGCAGAGCCGGCCGACTTCCGGGACTCGCGTCGTGACCGCTACGCCCGTCTCGCCGGTCTCCGGATCCAGCGCACAGATCGAGAAGGTATTGCAAACGAGCGAGCGGGCCGAGGCGCCCGGATCTTCGACGCCACTGGCGGCAGTTGGTTCGTCGCCGGGCCCGACTGCGTCGCGCGACGATGAGCGCACGAGGCGAGCCTTGCCCGTGCTGTCCGCACCGGACCACACGGCGATGCCAGCGCAGAGGAACAGAGCGGTCGGCATGGTGAATCTCATGGATGATCCTTTTCGCTTTTGGCCTTTTAGTGTCCATTCCGGAGCAAGCTCGCGGTCGGCGCCGGTCGCTTCACGGTCGTTTAACCGATTCTCTCTTTTTCGCTCACCGGCCGCGTCATAGACTTCGGTTTTCACCCCGCTATACTAGATTTCTCGGTGTTTCGTCTCGCCCGACTCCCCCACCCACCCAATTCACGAGGGCAAGCTCATGAGATCGTTCCGAGTGGCCGTTCCCGTTCTGGCCGTGGCCGCAGCGCTCAGTTGTCTCGCCCTGCCCGGACGATCCGGCGCCGCCGATCCGCCCAAGCACAAACTGCTCTTCCTGACCCAGTCCGCCGGCTTCGAGCACAGCTCGATCAAGCGGCCGAGCCCCGACGAGCTGTCGCACGCGGAGAAGATCCTCACCGACATCGGCGAGAAGGCCGGCATCGCCGTCACGTGCACCAAGGACTCGTCACTTATCACGGCTGCCAACCTCAAGAACTACGACGCGGTGTTCTTCTACACGACCGGCGAGCTGCCCATCCCGAAGCCGCAGGACCTGCTCGATTATGTCCACGCCGGGCACGGCTTCATCGGCAGCCACTGCGCCACCGACACGTTTCACAAGTGGGAATCGGCAGGCAAGAAGCCCTACATCGACATGATCGGGGCGGAGTTCGAGACGCACGGCGGGCAGGAGGAGGCGCGCGTCGAGGTGGCCGACCGCAAGTTCCCCGCCACGGCACACATCCCGGGCTCCGATTTCCGTATCACCGACGAGTGGTACATCTTCAAGAACATGTCGCCGGAAATCCACCCGGTGCTGGTGCTCGATACAAAGAGCATGAAGCAGGAGCTCTACAATAAGCGCGATCCATATCCGATTTCGTGGAGCCGGTCGTACGGCAAGGGGCGCGTCTTCTACACCGGACTCGGACACCGCGAGGACGTCTGGACCAACCCGCTGTTCCAGGAGCATCTCATCGCCGGCATCCGCTGGGCGATGGGTAGCGGCTCGAAGTGAACGAGTACTCCATCCCAGTTAGTGGGACGGGTGCCGCGGACAGCGAGTGAAACGAGTCGGCCGTGATGGCGCACCCGCGCTCCGTTTGCGTCGTACCGAGATCCTTCGCTCCGCTTGTGCCTCGTTCCGCTCAGGATGACAGGCCTTTAGCCGTCCATCGAAGAGGGGTGGGACAGTAAGGCCGGGCGTCCTCCTGTATGGTTCTCCTTCACACGCGGTTCTTTCCCCGCCCCGCCTCGCCCCAGGCGAATGGGCAGAGAGGATTCCTCATGCGGATCGGTGCCTGTGCTCTTCTGGCCTCGATCCTCGCCGGCGGCGAACCGGAGGTTCCCCCCTCGCTGCCGCAGGTGCCGGAGGGTTTCAAAGTCGAGCTGATCCACCAGGCCCCGGACCTTCTTTACCCATCGGCCGTCGCCTGCGCCCCCGACGGCTCGCTCTTCGTCGCCGAAGATCCCATGGACATGCCGGGACCGTCCAACCAGCCGCTCGACCGGATCTGGCTCTATCGTTGGGACGACCAAGGACACGTGGCGGGACGCACGGTCTTCGCCGAGAAGTTGAACGCGGTGTTTGGTCTTCAGTGGATTGACGGCTGGCTGTATGTGATGCACATGCCCATGCTCTCCCGTTTCAGAGACAGCGACGGCGACGGCGTTGCGGACGTGCGCGAGGACCTGATCACGGACCTCGGCCAGAAGCCGGGAGCGTTCGGGTTCAACGACCACATCGTCTCCGGGATCCGGCTGGCCATGGACGGATACATTTATATCTCCGTCGGAGATAAGGGCATCCCGCACGCCACCGGCCAGGACGGACGGCAGATCCAGCTCCAGGGGGGAGGCGTGGTTCGCGTCCGCCCGGACGGCAGCGGGCTTGAGGTGGTTGCGACCGGCACGCGCAACCACCTGGAAGTGCACATGGACGCCGAGGACCACATCTTCACGTACGACAACACCGATGACGGCCTTGGCTGGTGGACGCGGTTCACGCACATCATTGATTCCGGCTACTACGGGTACCCGTACGACTACCACGGGCGGCAGGACAAGATGCTGCCGCGCATGGCGGAATACGGCGGCGGATCACCGACCGGCGGGGCAATTTATCTCGATGACGCGTGGCCGGAAGAGTTTCGCGGCAACGCGTTTTCGTGCGAGTGGGGCAAGGGGCTGCTGCGTCGCTTTGAGCTGGAACGAGACGGCGCGACCTTCCGGGTCAGGAACGTCAGCGAGTTCATGAAGCCCGAAGGAGTACCGAACTTCCGGCCGCTCGACGTGTGCTTCTCAGCGGATGGCCGCTGCCTGTACCTGGCGGATTGGGGCTACAGCGGCTGGCTACAGAATCAGGAAGCGGGCCGGCTCTTCCGC
>JBGPMX010000479.1:0-4642 GCA_041487215.1 Planctomycetia bacterium
CACCAGGACGATGTCCAGGTCGCGCGCGAGGCGACGATGCTGGAAGCCGTCGTCGAGTACGAGCACGTCCGCGTTCAGCCGGCCGACCGCTTGCGCGGCCAGCGCAACGCGGTCGCGCCCCTGCAGGTGCGGCACACCGGGGAGATTCGTCGCGAGCAGGCGTGCCTCGTCGTTGGGCCCGGCGGCCGAGCGGTAGCCGCGGCTCAGGATTACCACCCGCTTGCCGCGCTCGGAGAACCAGCGGCTGACCAGTTCGACGAACGGCGTCTTGCCGGTCCCCCCGAGCGTGATGTTGCCGATGCTGACGACCGGAACCGGCGCGTGCGCCACCGGGAGCATCCCCGCATCGTATAGGCGGTTCCGGACTGCGACGAGGCCGCGGTAGGGGAGGGAGACGCCGGTAAGCAGCGACCGCAGCACGGCGTGCCCGACGCCGGTGCGATGCCCCGCCACCAGATCCCGGTAGAACGCTTCCATGCGTCGATCCATCCCTGGATCAGCGAGCCGCCTGGTCCGTGCTGGCCGTCACTTCATGGCGCGGATGATCGCGTCGGCCATCTCGCGGGTGCCGACCGCCGACGGGTCCGAGCGGTCCGCCTTCATGTCGTAGGTGACTTGCTTCCCCTCGCGGATGACCGCGGCGACCGCCTTCTCCAGCCGGTCCGCTGCCGCGTGCTCCTTGAGGTGTCGGAGCATGAGCATGCCGGACAGGATGAGTGCGGTGGGATTGACCTTGTTCTGCCCCTTGTACTTGGGGGCGCTGCCATGCGTCGCCTCGAAGACCGCCCCGCCTGGCCCGAAGTTGCCGCCGGGGGCCACTCCCAGGCCGCCGACCAGCCCGGCGCACAAATCGCTCAGAATGTCGCCGTAGAGGTTGGAGAGCACGAGCACGTCGTACAGCTCGGGCTTCTGCGCCAGCTGCATGCACATGTTATCGACGATGCGGTCCTCGAACTCGATGTCCGGGTACTCCTTGGCGACCGCGCGCGAGACCTCGAGCCACAGGCCGTCCGTGTACTTCATGATGTTGGCCTTGTGGACGCTCGTCACCTTACGCCGCTTGTTCTGCCGCGCGTAATCGAACGCGAAGCGCACGATCCTCTGCGTCCCTTCGACCGATATCGGCTTGATGCTGACGCCCGTATTCGCGGCCGGCGTGCCGATCTTCCTCTTGCTGCGGGCGTTGAGGAACTCGATGAGCTCGCTCGTCTCCGGCTTGCCCCGCTCAAACTCGATCCCTGCGTAGAGGTCCTCGGTGTTCTCGCGCACGATCACCAGGTCGACCGGGACGGACTCAAAGAAGGTGCGGACGCCGGCGTAGTGCTTGCAGGGGCGCAGGCAGGCGTACAGCCCCAATTCTTGCCGCAGATAGACGTTCACCGAGCGGAAGCCGGTGCCCACGGGTGTGGTGATCGGGCCCTTGAGCGCGACCTTGGTGCGGCGGATGGAGTCCAGCACCCGGGCGGGCACCGGCGTCCCTTCGCGTTCCATCACGTCGACGCCGGCATCCTGGACATCCCAGTCGAACTGCACCCCCGTGGCGTCGAGCACCCGGCGGGTCGCCTCGGCAAGCTCGGGGCCGGTACCGTCGCCGCGGACGAGTGTTACGTTGTGCACATGCACCTCCCAACCCAGGCGGCCGCCGTGAAACGCTGCACGGGATTCCGTACGTCCATGGTGCGGAGACGAAGGAGCCGGCGAACGCCTCAAACCGTTGTGCCGCTTTGTGATAGAATGATCGGCACACGGTAGCAGATGAGCCGAAGATCGTCAATACGACCGGCGGTAGTGTCTTCTCCGAAACGCTGAAGCGAGCCTCGGAGAGGCCCGTCTACACGCATCATCCCGAGACCACGGCCCGCGTGACCGCTACGTCCCGCGTAGCCGCTAGACCGTGCGCGTTCGGCAAAAAAGTCAAATCTTGCCAAGCTTCCCGCCGATAACCATCCCATCGGGTAACGAGTCTGCGCACCGAGGGCTGGACCGTTTTCTATGAGCTGGTCGAGCAGGCGAACGCCGAGCGTGCGAAATTCGCCGCGCGTGAGCGCGCGGCCGGCCATCCGCCTCTGTTGCGCGCTCGTGCTCGTTCCCGCGCTGAGCGGTTGCCTGAAGCACTGGTTGACGCACGAGTACGACTACGACCAGACCAACTACTCGAACGAGCTCGCGGCGACCGAGCACTACTACGGCGAGTACGTCGCGACCTCGACGCAACCCTACAACACCGGCGTCGCGCTCGAGATCCCCGACACGCCCGCACCGCAGCTGGCAAGCGATCCCGAATCGGCCGAGAAGTGGCCGCTCACCCTGCACGAGTGCATGGAAATCGCGCTGGCCCACTCCAAGATCGTGCGGCAGCTCAATCGCACGGGAGCCGTCCGCACCTTCAGCGAAGCGGGCAACGCCCCGACGACGATCTACGATCCGGCGATCGAAGAGACGCGCGTCGAAGAGGCGCTCGGCCGCTTCGATCCCACGCTGCTCATCAACTGGTTCTGGGGGCATGACCGCGAGTTCGTGAACAACAACATCCAGGGTGGGGTCATCACCCAGAACGGCCAGATCTTCAAGGAAGACCTGTTCGGCGGCGTCGCGGCACGCAGCACCGGGCTGCCGGGCGCCGGAGATCTCCTGACTCTGCGGAAACCGATCGCCACCGGCGGCGAGGTGAGCATCGGCTTCAACACCGACTACACGCTGCCCAACCTGGGGAACCGCTTCTACCGTTCCGCCTTCGACTCGAGCCTGTTCACCACGATCCGCCAGCCGCTGCTGCGGGGCGCCGGGGTGGACGTGAACCGAGCCCCGATCGTGATCGCCCGCATTCGTGCCGACCAGGCGCTCTGGGAGTTCCGCCGCGCGGTTCAGCTCCTGGTGCGGCAGGTCGAGGAGGCATACTGGGAGCTGCTCGGTTCCGAGGTCCAGCTCGCCACGACCAAGACGGCGCTCGAGGGGACCGCGGAGCTGGTGCGCATCGTGAGCGAGGGGCAGATCGGGCCGAGGCAGCCGGTCGACCTCCTGGAGGCGCGCCAGCAGTTCGCCCGACTGCGCCGCCAGTACTCCTTGCAGCTCACGAGCGAGCAGGTCCCGGGCTCGCGGTTCCCCGGTGTGCTCGCCGCCGAACGCCGCCTGCGCGAGCTGATGGGGCTCGAGCCGACTGACGGCAAGCGGATCGTGCCGGTGGACGAGCCGCAGATCGCGCCGGTGAAGTTCGACTGGCACACGATGGTCGAGGAGGCGTTCACGTATCAGCCGGAGATCCAGCGCGCCAAGCTGGGCGTGGCAGACGCGCGCAAGCGGCTCCTCATTGCACGCAATAGCGCGCTGCCGCGATTCGACCTGTTCGCCCGGCGCGACTGGAAGGGGCTCGGCAACGGCTTCGAGGATTCGGTCGGGGCGATCACCGACGCGCAGGGGGCCACCTACGAATACGGTGGGCAGCTCGAGATCAACCTCGGGTACCGCGAGGCGACATCGGCCTTGCAGCGCGCTCGGGAAGAGGAATTGAAGGCCAAAGAGCTGCTGCGCGACCAGGCTCGGGACATCGTCCAGCAGCTCACGCAGAACCTGCGCGAGGTGGACGGGCATTACCAGGCCTACACCCGATCCATGGACCTGGTCCAGACCACCCAGGAGCGCGTGGTCGCGGAGCGGTTCAAGTATGAGAACGTGGGCGTGACCGAAGGGCGTTTCGGCATCGACCGGCTGCTCGACGCGGTGCAGTCGCTCTCCGAAGCGCAGATCACGCTCATGCAGGACAAGATCGAATATAACGTTGCGCTCGCGCAGCTCGAGGAGACCAAGGGGACGATCCTGCGTTACAACAGCATCCAGCTCCGCGAGGGGCCGTGGCCGGACAAGGCGTATCCGCAGGGGGCTGACCATCTGGCCGACCTGGAGCGGGCGATCCCGTGCAAGCTCCTGCACCGGCCGGGCGAGTGCCGCAGCTGCGGCGAAGCGATTCCGGTCTACGACCACGCCGGGGAGCGGGCTGCGGAAGAAGCGGTCGAGGAGACATCGGGGCCGGGCGGCACGCCGGGGAACATGCCAAATGGGGCGCCGGCGGAGGAAGAGCTGCCGCCGCCGGCGCTCGAGCGGGGCAGCGGCATTCTGGCGCCGCCGCCTCCCCCGCCGGAGGCGGGCCGCAGCGAGGTCCCGCTCTCGTTCCGCAGCACTCGGACGGCGGACGCGGCCGCATGGAACGGCGCAGTTCAGCCGGCGGGTCACGAAGCGCCGGCGGCAACCCGTTCGCCTGCCCCGACGGCTTCGCCCGTCAGTGCTTCGCCCCCGCGCAAATCGCGGCTCGGCACGGGCGGCTGGCGCAACAGCAAGCTCGACGCCGAGTAGCCGGGAGCGTGCGCGTCCAGCACCCCTGGAGCCGACCCTACCCACTGGTGGGCAGAGCCCACCCTACCCACGGCGCCGAGAGCTGTCATCCTGAGCCAGTGAGGAACGAGCAGCGAAGGATCTCGCCGAGAGCTGTCATCCTGAGCCAGCGAGGAACGAGCCGCGAAGGATCTCGCCGAGCGCTGTCATCCTGAGCCAGCGAGGAACGAGCCGCGAAGGATCTCGCCGAGCGCTGTCATCCTGAGCCAGCGAGGAACGAGCCGCGAAGGATCTCGCCGAGAGCTGTCATCCTGAG
>JBGPMX010000480.1:0-4620 GCA_041487215.1 Planctomycetia bacterium
AGTTATTTTTTGACGGGCCCCTAGTTGCTGTTTTCCTCGCCGGCCAAGACCCTGGGGTCTTCCAGCTTCACGTGGATGTGGCTCATGCGGTGCTCGAGCACGTGCGCCATCCCCCGCGCGCCGGGCAGGATCCGTTTGTACATTGGGCCGCCATCGATGCGGATGTCCTGGATGAACAGCTCATCCGGGTGGCGCACCCCGCGGTCCTCGGCGTTCGACCGCGCGCTCTTGATCACCCGCTCGATGAGCCGCGCGCCGCGGTGCGGCATGTAGCGCAGCGTCTCGAGCGCCGTCTCGACCGATTTGCCGCGCACGAGCGCCGCCACCGGCCGGATCTTCTTGGCCGACATGCGGGCGAAGCGATGGGTCGCGACGTACGGCATAGGCAGTCCCTCAGGAGGTCGAGAGTCCAGAGTCCCGAGTCGAGAGCCAGAAACACACGCCGCCCCGACGGGCTCTCGATGCTCGACGCTTCGCTCTTGACCGACGAGTTGCGGGGGTGGGATTTGAACCCACGACCTCCAGGTTATGAGCCTGGCGAGCTACCACTGCTCCACCCCGCGGTGGTTAAAGAGTCGAGGGTCCAGAGTCGAAAGTCGAGAGCCAGCGGACCGTTGTCACGTCTGGTCCGCTTCTGGACTCTCCGCTCTCCACGGTGAACGCTCCACTCTGCTTCTGGCTCTGGACTCTCGACGCTCCGCTCTCGACTCTCTTCCGGCTCTCCCCACGCTCCACGCTCAACGTTCCACGTTTTTCACGCTTTCGCCGGCGCCTCGGACGCCTTGGACGATCGGCCGCCGTGGCCGCGGAACACGCGCGTCGGCGCGAATTCGCCGAGTTTGTGTCCTACCATATCCTCGGTCACGAACAGCTTGATGAACGTCTTGCCGTTGTGCACCAAAAAGTTGTGGGCGATGAACTCGGGCACGACCGTGCATGCCCGTGCCCAGGTCTTGATCGGCTCGCGGTCGCCCACGGCGCGCGCGCGTTCGACCTTGCGCAGCAGCTTCTCGTCGACGTACGGGCCTTTTTTCAGCGAGCGGCTCATGGTGGCTCCAGTCAGCAGTCAGCAGTCAGCGCTAGCGCAGCACTCCGAGCCCGTAGCGCCGCGAACGGCGGCGGCGAATGATGGCCGAGTTGGACGGCTTGCGGCGGCGCCGCGTCTTGCCTCCCTTGGCCAGCACGCCGGTGGGGCTGCAAGGGTGCCGCCCTCCCTTGGTTCGTCCCTCGCCCCCGCCCAGCGGGTGGGCGACCGGGTTCATTGCGGTGCCGCGTACGCTGGGGCGCCAGCCGAGCCAGCGGCGGCGGCCCGCCTTGCCGAGCCGCACGTTCATGTGGTCGGCGTTGCCGATGACGCCCACCGTGGCACGGCAATCGGCCGGGATGCGTCGCACCTCGCCGGAAGGGAGCGTGATCTGCGCCCAGCGCGCCTCGCGCGCGGTGAGCATGCCGCTGGTGCCGGCCGAGCGGCACATCTGGCCGCCGCGTCCCGGCTGCATTTCGACGTTGTGCACCGCCATGCCGGTCGGGATCTTGCGCAGCGGCAGGCTGTTGCCCACGCGCGGCTCGGCGTCCACGCCGCTCACCACCGTGTCGCCCGCCTTGAGGCCCTCGGGCGCCA
The DNA here is from genome assembly GCA_041487215.1 of Planctomycetia bacterium. Lineage (GTDB taxonomy): Bacteria > Planctomycetota > Planctomycetia > JALXBF01 > JBGPMX01 > JBGPMX01. The sequence continues at coordinate 1,622 of JBGPMX010000480.1, forward strand.
GGATGTAGCGCTTCTCGCCATCGGCGTAGTGCAACAGCGCGATGCGCGACGACCGGTTCGGGTCGTACTCGATGGCCGCCACGCGGGCGGGAATGTTGTCCTTCGACCGCTTGAAATCGATCACCCGGTAGTGCCGCTTGTGCCCGCCGCCGCGGTGCCGGGTGGTGATGAAGCCCTGGTTGTTGCGTCCCGATTTCCTGCGCGCCGGGCGCAGCAGCGACTCCTCGGGCTTCTTGCGCCGGTCGGTAATCTCCGCGAAGTCGCTCACGCTCGCGAAGCGGCGGCCGGCCGATACCGGTTTGTACGGACGGATCCCCATGGCGTCTCACCTTCCCTGCGCGTCGAGCTAGAAGAAGTTGATCCGGTCGTCGGCGTGCAGCGTGACGATGGCCTTCTTCCAATCGCGCTGCTTGCTCACGCGGGTGCGGGTCCGCTTCGGCTTGCCTAGCCGGTTCTGCGTGCGGACCTTGAGCACACGCACCTCGAAAAGCGCCTCGACGGCGTGCCTGATCTGGTCCTTGGTCGCCAGCCGGTTCACCTCGAACGGGTAGGCGTTGTACCGATTGAACTGGTGCGTCCCTTTCTCGGTGACCAGCGGCCGGAGCACGATCTGGTGCGGCTCGAGCTCGGGGCCGTGCCGCTCGGTGGTCGCGTGCGTTGTCGTTGCTTGTGCCATCGCCGTTTCACCCCGCCGTTCACGCGGTCTTGGCCGTTTTTCCGCGCCCGCGCAAGAGCTCGAGCGCCTCGCGCGTGATGACCAGCCGTTTCTGGCTGAGCAGGTCCAGCGCGTTAAGCTCGGCGGCCGGCGCGACCTTGACGCGCGGCAGGTTGCGCGCCGATTTCCAGAGCACCGGATCGTGCCGGGCCGGAGCGATCAGGCAACTGTCGCCCGCGACTCGCAGCGCCCGCAGCACGGCCGCGACCTCGCGCGTCTTCGGCTCGCCGAGCCCGAAGCCGTCGACCACGGTCGTCTCGTTGTCGAGCAGCTTGGACAAGAGCGCCATTCGCGTGGCCGCCCGGACCATCTTCTTGGGCATGCTGTAGCTGAAATCGCGGGGCCGCTTGGCGTGCGCCATGCCGCCACCGCGCCGCTTGCCGGTGCGCTTCGCCCCCATGCGCGCGTTGCCGGTCCCCTTCTGCCGGTACATCTTCTTGCCACTGCCCGCGACCTCGCTACGGTTCTTCGTGCGCACCGTCCCCTGCCGCAAGTTTGCCTGGTACATCACCACGACGTCGTGCAGCAGCTGGCGGTTGATCTCGCCGCCGAACTCGGCCGGGTCCAGTTCCAGCGAGCCGACCTGGCTGCCGCTGCGGTCGAAAACGGGCAGAGTGATCATGGTGCTTTCCCGAGCGCTCCCCGCGGGAGCGCTACAGCTTGTTCGTCCTGCGGATCATCACGAACCCACCGCTCGGGCCCGGTACGGGGCCGCGCACCAGGATCAGGTTCTGTTCGGGGTCGATCTTGACGACCTTCAGGTTGCGTACGGTCGAGCGTGCGGCGCCCATCCGCCCGGCCATGCGGGTCCCCTTGAACACGCGCGCCGGGTCGGCGCTGCCGCCGACCGATCCCGGCGAGCGGTGCTTGCGCTTGACGCCGTGGCTGGCCGGCAGCCCGTGGAAGCGGTGCCGCTTGATGACCCCCGCCGTGCCCTTCCCCTTGCTGGTGCCGATGATGTCGACCGCCGGCACGTCCTTAAAGAGGGCGACCGTGACCGTCTCCCCCTCCTTGGTCTCGACCGGCCCGGCGACCCGGAACTCGCGCACGAAACGCTTCGGCTCGGCGTTGACCCGCGAGACGTGGCCGCGCTCGGCCTTGGTGGCCAGGCGGCGCGGCTTGTCCAGGAATCCGAGCTGCACGGCGTCGTAGCCGTCGCGCTCCCTGTTGCGCACCTGGAGCACGGTGCACGGACCCGCCTCGATCACGGTGACCGGGACGGCGGTGCCGTTCTCCTGGTAGATCTGCGTCATGCCGACCTTGCGGCCGAGTAGTCCCAGAGCCATCGCTCGATGCCTTTCCCGATCAACCCCGCGCACCCGTTCATCACACGCCCGCTCATCTCCGGCGTCACCAGCGGCACGGCCGGCGCAGCAAGCCGACCCAGTGCGCAAGCCGCTCGCGCTGCCACACCGCGTCTCGGCGCAGCGCCGTGACGGGCCGGTCGATCGATAACGGGCGAACGGCCGCCGATGCCCGCGCTCCAGGCAGGCGTGACCGCTCGTCGCTCTCAGATGAGAGCTGCTACGCCGCTCCCCCCCCGAAACCCCCCACGCGTCACCAGACTCACACTCACAGCGGCGTTCTGGCAGGACTAGCCGGAGGTTGGAGACGCCTTGATCTTGATGTCCACCCCGGCGGGGAGGCTCAGCTTGTTCAGGGCGTCAATGGTCTTCGAGGTCGGCTGAATAATATCGATCAGCCTCTTGTGCGTCCGGATCTCGAACTGCTCGCGCGACTTCTTGTCGATGTGCGGGCTGCGCAGCACCGTGTACCGCTCGATCCGCGTCGGCAGCGGGATCGGCCCACGCACGATCGCTTCCGTGCGCTTCGCCGTGTCTACGATCTCGGTCGCGGACTGGTCGAGTACGGAGTGGTCGTACGCCTCCATCCGGATGCGGATCCGATCGTTGCTGCTCGCGGCCACGGATGCGTCCTTTTGGAGGGCCGATGCACCACGCGCGACAGCGTGCGGCGGTGTCCCGCGCCCCGTTTCTTGCCGATTCCGCTCCACACGGAGCGGAGAATCGCAGAGTGTAGCCAAGCGGCCGAGCGCTGTCAACAAGCCGCGGCGCAAAACGCCCCTCAGCACCCGGTACGGCACTCGCATGCACTGCGCACCAGCTGCCCGCGTGCTCCGAGCCGCGGCCGGGCGCGCTCCGAGCGTCGCACAAAACCGCGCGGCGCGATCCGAAGCGGGGGCGGTCCCCCGTGCCGCCGGTTCGGGCCCGCGCCAAAATAACTTGTACAATAAACCCACTTGAAAGAGAGAACCACCCGGAGG
>JBGPMX010000481.1:0-4611 GCA_041487215.1 Planctomycetia bacterium
CCATGCCAAGCCCGGTGACGCCAAGCTCAAGAACGCGGCCGAGCAAGCGGCCAAGGTTCTGACCGATGCACGTGCCAAGCGGACCGAGGCCGACCAACAGCTCGTCGCCGCGAAGCAGGCCGTACTGCTTCCGCGCAGTGCCGAGTACACCAAGCGGCCGCTCAAGACCTACCCGGCCGCCAGCACCGGCCGGCGGCTCGCGCTGGCCCGCTGGATCGCCGACCGCAAGAACCCGCTCACGGCGCGCGTCGCCGTGAACCACATCTGGCTGCGCCATTTCGGCGCGGCGCTCGTGCCCAGCGTGTTCGATTTCGGGCAGAACGGCCGGCCCGCCACGCACCCCGCGCTCCTCGACTGGCTCGCCGCAGAGCTGATGGCGCCGTCGCTGGGGCAGCCGGCCAATGCCTGGTCCATGAAGCACCTGCACCGCCTCATCGTCACGTCGAGCGCCTACCGCATGGCATCGACCCCGGACCCGGCGAACCTGGTCGCCGATCCCGAGAACCATTATCTCTGGCGCATGAACTCGCGGCGCGTCGAGGCCGAGGTGGTGCGCGACTGCGTGCTCCACGTCGCCGCGCAGCTCGACCTCAACATGGGCGGCCCCGAACTCGACCACCAGAAGGGGCTGGTCATCCAGCGCCGCAGCATCTACTTCCGGCACGCGGCCGAGAAGCAGATGGAGTTCCTGAAGCTGTTCGACGCGGCCGGCGTCACCGAGTGCTACGAGCGGCGGGCGAGCATCGTGCCGCAGCAGGCGCTGGCGCTGGCGAACAGCGCGCTGACGCTCGCGCAGGCGCGGATTCTGGCGCGATCGCTCGCCGGATCCGCGGGCTCGGACGCTAACGCCTTCATCGTTTCCGGTTTCGAACACGTGCTGGCGCGGCGGCCGACGGCGGCCGAAACGGACGAGTGCCGCGCGTTCCTCGAGCGACAGACGCGGCTCTACGCGGACGAGGCGGCGCGGGGCGCCACGGCAACGCGGGATGTGGCGGACGCGTCACGACCCTCCGCCGACGCCGCGCTGCGCGCGCGCGAGACCCTGGTGCACGCGCTCATGAACCACAACGACTTCGTCACGGTGCGCTAGCAACAACGCATGTTGCCGAATGGGCGTACGTCAGGCTTTCCAGCCGGACAGGGTCACGCCGAGTAGAGTCCGGCTGGAAAGCCTGACGTACCTCTTTCTGCGGACCTGTGTAGTACTCTATCACTCATGGGTGGACACGTCGCAAAGGTGTCATCCTGAGCGCAGCGAGGTACGAGCGGAGCGAAGGATCTCTTTACGACAAACGGACGTCGCCGGTACAGACAGATGGTTCTGAATCGAGGATCAAGATGACCGTTGCACGACGCAAGGCTCGCGGCTGCTGCCCGGGGGTGACGCGCCGTTCCTTCCTGGCCGACACCGGCATGGGCTTCACCGGGCTCGCGCTCGGCGCCATGCTGTTCCGCGACGGGGTCGCCCGTGCGGCGAGCGCCGCGTCGCCGCGGCCCGACGGCAAGCCGCACTTCGCGCCCCGTGCCAAATCCGTCATCTGGATCTTCCTGTGCGGCGGCGTGAGCCACGTCGAGAGCTTCGACCCCAAGCCCGAGCTCACGCGCTACGCCGGCAAGTCCATCGAGGACACGCCGTACAAGGACGTGCTCGACCCCAAGCGGGTGCAGAAGAACATCGTCGGCGCGAACCCGGCGCATGGGGGCCGCAAGATCCTGATGCCGCTCCAGACCGGCGTCCGGAAGTACGGCCAGAGCGGCATCGAGGTCGGTGACTGGTTCACGCACGTCGGCGAGTGCGCTGACGACCTGGCGGTGGTGCGATCGCTTTGGACCATCCACAACGACCACGGCACACAGCTCACCTGGCACACCGGCCGGCACCCGCGCGAGGGGCCGTTCCCCACCATTGGCTCGTGGGTCTCTTACGGTCTGGGGTCACTGAACCAGAACCTGCCCGAGTACGTGGTGCTGGGGCAGCCGACCGGGGATTGCTGCGGCGGCGAGTGGACGCACGGCGCGGGGTACCTCGGCCCGCAGTACGCCGGGGTGCGGCTCAAGACTGACCCCAAGGAGCCGTTGCCGTTCGTGGCGCCGGCGGGCGGGACCGTTACGCCCGACGAGCAGGCGGCGGAGTTCAGCCTGATCGGCCGGCTCAACCGGCTGGCCGGCATCGACTACCCGGACGATCCCGAGCTGCGCGCGCGGATCAAATCGTACGAGCTCGCGTTCGGCATGCAGACGGCGGTGCCCGAGACGCTCGGGCTGGAGCGGGAGACCGAGGAGACGCGCAAGCTGTACGGGCTGGATCAGGCGGCCACGAAGCCGTTCGGCGAGCTCTGCCTGGTGGCGCGGCGGCTGGTCGAGCGCGGCGTGCGCTTCGTGCAGATCTTCCACGGCGGCGGCGGCGGGGGCGCCTGGGACGCGCACTCGGCGATCCAGAAGAACCACAGCGAGCTGGCGCGCCAGGTGGACCAGCCGATCGGCGCGCTCCTCAAGGATCTCAAACGACGCGGCATGCTGGACGAGACCATCGTCGTGTGGGGCACCGAATTCGGACGATCGCCGGGTGCACAGGGGGACGGCCGGGACCATCACCCGCAGGGGTTCTGCGCCTGGCTGGCCGGCGGCGGCATCAAGGGGGGTACGGTGCACGGCGCGACCGACGAGGTGGGCTTCCACGCGGTCGAGGATCGTCAGTACGTGACGGACATCCACGCCACGGTGCTCTACCAGCTTGGGCTCGACCCGCGGCGGCTCGAGGTGCCCGGCCGCAAGCGGCTCGAAATGGACCTCGGCCAGCCAATCCGCAAGATCATCGCGTGATTGTCTTCGTCCGTTGAGGGTCGTCGCTTACCGCGAAGCGGTTGGACTCCCCAGCCCAGGGTAAGCGGAGTGGCGGCTGCCACTCCCGCGCCACCCTGGGAACGCCGAGCGCAGACAAGACCTACCCCGCAGGGGTTGCACAGGACGCAGCCCCGGGGTTGCCAACATTGTCGAACCCCTTCGGGGTACGCGGGTGGGCTGGGCCGGCCACCCAGGGTGGCGCGGCTACGCCGCTGACCCTGGGCTATGGAGTGCAACGCCTGCGGCGTAGGAGATGCGCTGCCAATACGTACCACGCTCAAGCGGCGGCCGACCGGCGTTGCCCATGATCCGCAAGCTGAAATCGGGCGAGTATCGCCTCTACTCACGAAAGACCAATCCCAAGACCCGCAAGCGCCGAAACCTCGGCACATTCAAGACGCTCGAGGCGGCGAAGAAGCACGAGCGCGCCGTGCAGTTCTTCAAACGGCGCGGTTAGGTCGTCATGGGTGTCGGCCGTCCCAGCCCGGCTCGACTCGGCTCCTGATGACTCGCGGAAGCCTCTGGCTTGAAAGTCCTTCGTCTCCGTGCCTTCGTGTCTCCGTGGTGAATCCGACGTCTGGGCTCACGCTTTGTAGAGCTCTGCAACCCACTCGCCGTATCCGTTGTAGGGCAGGGTGGGGCGGCGGGTGCCGGAGCCGATGTCGCGTTCGACCGCCTGCGACCAGCGCGGGTGCGGCACTGCCGGGTCGACGTTCGATTCGAAGCCGTACTCGTCGGGCGCGAGCGCGTTCCAGAACGTCTCCGGACGCGCGTCGACGCACTCGATGCGTACGATCGACTTCGCGCTCTTGAACCCGTACTTCCAGGGCACGACCAGGCGCACGGGGGCGCCGTGCTGCTTCAAGAGCGGCCTGCCGTACATGCCGGTGACAATCAGCGTCAGCTCGTTGGCCGCCTCGGCCATCGTGAGCCCCTCGGTGTATGGCCAGGGGCTGAAGCGGTCGTCGTGGCGCGCGCCCGCGGCTTGGGTGTGGTCGAAGCTGACGAAGCGGACATATTTCGCGCGCGCGAGCGGCCGGACATGGTCGAGCAGCAGGCGGAGCGGGAAGCCGATCCAGGGCACGGCCATCGCCCACGCCTCGACGCAGCGGTGCCGGTACAGCCGCTCCTCGGGCGGGAACCTCCGCGCAAGGTCATCGAGCGCGAACTTGGCCGGCCGTTCGACGAGTCCCGTGACGTCGAGCGTCCAATCTCCCGGCTCCCACGCCTCGACGGCCGCCCAGACGCGCTTGGTGGTCGTGAACTCGTAGAAATTGTTGTACCGGGCCGCGGCCACCTCGGGGGTGAGCGGTCGGTCGAGCTGAAACGTTCCGTTTCGTGGTGCGGGGAAGGGGAGCGAGCCGGGCGAACCGCCGCCCGGTGTCTGGATGCGGCCCGCCTCAAGCACCTCGGCGTCGCCGCCCCGCCAGCGCCACCAGCCCACGCCGCCCAGGCCGGCCAGTGCGCCGTATACTCCGACCCGGAGTAACGTGCGGCGGCGCAGCCCGGCCCAGCCGTGCACCCGGTCTTCGGGCGTTTCCCGGAGCCCACCCGCCTGATCGTTTCTTCGCCGTTGAAAGAGCGCCACGGGAGCCGACCCCCGACGAACACGATGCCCTGACCGATGCGCGCCGTCCCGATTGCGTAGGACGATGGGCGATCATACCACGGCCCCCCCGGTCAGGCACGCCAATCTCACGTAGTGTCCACCCTTCTCTCTGCCCCGCGTGATCTATGAGCGCGGGGGCGAGGGGACCGCGCCCTAAG
>JBGPMX010000482.1:0-4608 GCA_041487215.1 Planctomycetia bacterium
CATATCGTCGGGCGGATCGACGATGCCCACGCCGAAGTAGTGGGCCCATACGCGGTTCACGAACGCGCGTGCGAAGTACGGGTTGTCCCGGTCAAGCATCCACTCCATGATAGCCTGGCGCGGATCGGCGACCTCGGCGTCGATGACGCGGTCGCCGCCGAGCAGCTTGCCGGTGGCGCTGCGTGCCCCGGTGTCGTTCCCTTTCCTGCCGCGCGCCGGCGCCTTGCCGTTGGGGCGCGGGGGCTCGACGTATACTTCCTGCCAAGGAATCGGTTGCCCTTTGCGGACGAGCTCGGCGAGCATCTTGCGTTTGTCGTTGTTATTCTTGCCTTTCAGCCCGACCTTTTCCTCGATCTCTTTGGCGCGCTCACGCGCGTCGGGAGGCACACCGTAGCGGATGCGGCTGAACAGCGCGGAGAATTGCTTGAAGTCCGCCTGCGTCCACTGGTCGAAGGGATGCTTGTGGCACTGGGCGCACTGCAGGCGGACCCCCAGGAACGCGTAGCTGAAGTTGAGCGCCATGTCGCCGGGTTGCCGCACGGTACGCCGCGCCCAGTAATGCGGCATGGTCTCGCGCTCCGCGAAGTCCTTGTGCTCGGATTGGTTCGTCGGCCGATAGAACGCGCCGTTGTCGCGCACGAAGTCGTCGTAGCTCTGCCCCGGCGTGCGGCTGGTAGCAAGCACGATGCGCGAGATCAAGCCACTGTACGGTGTGTTCTCCGCGAGTCGTGCCCGCATCCACGCGTACCACTGCTCGGCCTCCTCCGACTGGAACGGCTGTTGCAGCACTTTCGCGTTGTTGCCCGTCAGGTCGCAGAGAAGCGTGGCCCACCACGCGGCATACGCCGGCCGCTCGAGCAGCTCGTCGACCTTGTGCGCCCGCTTGTCTGGAGTCGTGTCGGCCAGGAATGTGCGGACCTCGTCCGGGCTGGGCAGCGTGCCGGTAATGTCCAGGCTCACGCGGCGCAGGAACTCGGCGTCGTCGGCCAACTCGGACGGCACCACGCCGAGCCGCCGCAGCTTCTCGACGACCAGCTCGTCAATCCGGGTCGGCGTAGCGACCTCGGGGTAGCGCGGGCCGACGCGGTTCGATACGGGCAGGATAAGCTGCGTCGCCGCCACGCCGTTGTCGTAGAACGTGACGACGTGCGTATCTCCCTTGCCCTGAGCGGTGATCTGTCCGGTTTCGCTTACCTGAACGATCGATTCGTCATTCGAGCGGAAGCGGCAAAGTGGGGTGACGTCCTCCGCCGTGCCGTCCGACCAGTGCGCCACCGCTCGGAGCTGCACGGTCTGACCCGGCTTGCGGAAGACGAACTCCTTGGGCGAGACCTCGAGCGAGACGAACTGGGGATCGTCGTCTTCCACCCCTTTCGCCCCGGCCTCGATCCAGCGCAGCAGCACGCGATACTGCCAGCTGCCGACCTCGATCCGCTTGCCCCCCTTGTGCGGAATGGCGACCGTGGGCTTCTCGAGGATGAGGCTGGCGTCGGGCGCCTCGAGATCGACCCGCGGATGGTCCCCCTGGCACAGCGCGTCGAGGTCCGACTTGAAGTCGTAGCCGAACAGTGAGAGCCGGAAGCCCCCCTGGCCCTGGAACGAGCCGTGGCAGGCGCGGCCGTTGCAGCCGATGCGCCCCATGAGCGGCAACACATGCCGCCGGAAGCTGGGATTCTCTGCCGTGTCCGACCCGAATCGCTTGTCGGCCGGCTTGATCACGCCGGCGCCCAGCGCCGTAGCGGCCGAGGTGAACCAGACCAGTGCGAGGGGGATGAATCGTCTCATACCGGCACCTCTGCGAGGTAGGGGGGGAACACGGGTTGTTACAGCACCGCATCAAACCGGCGGCGGATCGGATGGTACGGCTCCGAATCGCTCGTTCGGCCTGGTTAGGCGCGTGTGGCGTTCATGGCAGGCAGGGGACTCCGACTCGTTCTTGCACCTGGCCGCGGCCGTCCCTTTCATGCTCGCGGCCTTACGTTCTCCATGCACCTTCGGGTACGTCGGGCGGCGCGTACGTGCTCCGGGCTGCAGACGCTCACTTGCTCTCCGCACCGGCCGGCTTGCCGGCGTTGCGCAGCAGGCGGACGAGCCGCTTCTCGACGTCCTGATCCTCGCCGTCGCGGAGCGTGCGTATCATGGCGTCGAGCTTCTCGACCCGCGCCGCCGCCCGCTCGCGCTCGAGCAAGTGCTGTTCCACGCGCACGTCGATCTGCTCGTGCAGCGCCGAACGCAGTTCATCTTCCACGGTCGGGTCGTTCGTCATGGACCGGCGGGCGGCGAGCAGCTGGATGCGCGAGTTGAGTTTCCAGGCGGCGAGATCGAGCTCGTAGCGCCGTGGATCGCGCCCCCGCATATCCGCCAGCTGTTCGCTCGTGCGAAACAGCTCGCGGACCGCCCGCTCGTACGCGTCCGCGTTCGAGCTCTTCAGCTGGCCGAGCAGTTTGCCGAGTTCGGGATGGTTCTGGCGCACAAAGGTCATGGCCGCCGCTTCGCGCTCGGGGGTGAAGAGCGGCAGCTTGTCGTCGCGGCCCGCGCCGGCTCCCTGGCCGGTCCCCTTCGGGGCGCGCGGGTCGTTCCCACCGGCGATGGCGGCCGCCGCGACGGCGACAAGTCCCAGGATCAACCCGATGCGTCGCATGCTTCGGCCCACCTCCAGTCGTGAGACCCCTCGGTTTGTCGTCCCGTGTCGCTCGGCCGTTGCGGTTCACGCTCGCCCGCGCCAGCGCGCGCGCTCAGTCCTGCTCCGAAGCTTTGGCCGGGTTTCGGTCGCTTGGGGCGCTCGACAGTGCCGCGAGCAGCCAGCCGGGCACGCTTGCTTCGGGGTTGGCATCCGAGTCGCTCCACGCCGCGGTGGCGTCGCGCCCGTCGTCGGCAGTGGTATCGGCGAGATTATCGATGTCGCTCGTTTCGGGCGTCGCTTCCCGGTCCGCATCCCGCAGCCGGAACCAGGCGAGTACGATGTCACGCCGATCGCTGGTGCCGGCGGAGTTCGCCGCGGTGACGCCGGCTGCCGGCCTGCGCCCGGCCGTGCCGGTGTGGAACGGGCGGACGGTCAGTACGACGGCGAGGCAGGCGGCGGCGCCGGCCGCCATCCAGCCCGCGGCGTGGAACCAGGCGGGGGCGTTGGGGGCGGGCGAGTTGCGCTCGGGCGAGTTGCGCTCGGGCGGGGAGGCGTATGCTGGTGTAGCGAGCGGCGGGGCGGCCGCCACGGCGTCGGTCAGGCCGACCGCCTCGGCCACGGCCTCGCACAACGCCGAATCCAGCTCCAGCCGCTGCTCGAACGCATCGCGCTCGGCCGCCGGCATCTCGTCGGCAATGTACCGCAAGGCGAGCCACGCGCGGTCGTCGTCCCCGCGGGTCTCTTTGTTCTTCTGGGTCATAGTTTCGGCCTACCCAGCCTGGTACGTAGCTTCCGCAGCGCCAGCTGCATGCGCGTCAGGACCGTTCCGAGCGGCACGCCGAGCTGCCGGGCGATCGCCGCGAAAGTCTGGTCCTCGTAGATCCGCATCTGAACGACCCGCCGCTGCTCTTCCGGAAGCGCCTCGAGCGCCGCACGAACCGCCCCGACCGTTTCCGCCCGGTCCAACTCCTCATCCGGTGCGGGCCCCACCCGCTCGACACGCCACGCCGCGCGGCGCATCACCCCAGCCCGCGCCGCCTGCCGTCGCCGTATCGCCAGGGCCTCGTTGAGCCCGACCCGGAACAGCCACGGTTTGAGCGAGCCCTCCCGGACGGTGTGCCCCAGCTCGGCCGCTCGCACAAAGACCGTCTGCAGCACGTCCCTCGCGAGCTCTGCGTCGCGCAACACGCCGCGCAGGAAACGCCCCAGCTCCGCCGCATGCTCGTGGTAGAGCGCTGCCACAGCGGCGGGGTCGATTTTGCATCCGTCCGCCGGTGCCATCACGCTCCCACCACAATGACTCATGGGCGCTGGCTCACAATTAAGATGCGCGAGGGGGAGGATTTATTTTGGACCAAGGCGAGTCGCATCGGGGAACAAGCGTTCCCACTCGCAACGACGGCGCCGCGATGGCGCTCCCTAGAGCCCCGCTAGATACCAACTTATAGCGGCGGACAGGGGAGAGGAAACAAAAACCGCCGCGGCGAAATTCCCTTTGAATTCCACCAGCCGGACCGCTAGGCTGATGCTGAATCCAGAGCGAGTGAGAGAGACGAGACACGAGACAACCCCAGGGGGTTCGTAGCACGAGCCCGCACAGGTCACCTCTCCAACGCTCGCGCCCGCATATCACTGGATCGGTGCGTCCCATGGCGTTGGGTCTGTCGAAACTCGTCAGTTGACGAGGTTGGCAGGGGGGCACCATGAGTCAACCCGCACTTGTCCCCTGTGATCGCCACGGCGGCGGGATGTACTGCTATCTCCAGCGTGATGGCAGCCATCTCAGCCCGAAGAAATGTCAGTGCCGGGGAGCGGACTACTCGCCCCAGTGTCCCGTCGATTTGCATCGCGAGGCGCGCACCCGGCTCCGGTCCTTCCCGCCCGCGACGCGGGAGGCCGGCAGGGACGCATCGAACCAGCAGAACGCGGGAGGCACCTGAGCGCGTGCGCTGCGATGCCACTGATCGTCTCGGGCAGGAAATCAC
>JBGPMX010000483.1:0-4607 GCA_041487215.1 Planctomycetia bacterium
CCATGCGATCGAGCAGCTGCCGGAACTGCTCGATCTCGTCGTCCGAGAAGCGATGCCCCTTGACGAGCGCCATCACCAGGGGGGTGGCCGTGCCGTCACAGAGCTGGTCGGCCAGGTCCTGGAGCTTTTGGCTGACCAGTCCCTCACGCGTCACGGCGGCGTGGAAGACGTGCGGCACCGCGCGGGTTTCGCTGGTCGCGTACCCCTTGGCCTGGAGCCGGAAGAGCAGGGTCTGGACCGTGGTGTACGCCCAGCGCCGGCCGTGGCGGCGCAGCACGCCGTCGAGCTGGCGCACCGTGCCGGGGCCGTGCTCCCAGAGTGCTCGGAGCACTTCCATCTCGGTCTCGCTGATCGCCGGTCGTCGCCTTTCCACGCCGCTCGTCCCCACGCCGCGCCCGGTCACGTCTCCTACAACTTGTAGGTGGACGGATTCTACTACACGCTGTCGGAGCATGTCAACAAAGGAAAGGAATAAGAGAAATGGCGTCTCGTCACTCTTCGAATCAGTGATGAGGAGCGTGTCATCCTGAGCGGAGCGAGGTACGAGCGCAGCGAAGGATCTGGGTCGGGAGTGTGTGCGACGGCGGGGGCGGGTGCGCGGCGGGGGAATCTAGGCGCGGCCGGGGTTCACGACCTCCAGCACCACACCGCCGCTCGAGTGGCCGAAGTCGCCGATCGAACGGGACCAGGTCACCTGCACCGCGAGCGACACCGTGACGTCGCCGGGCAACTCGAACGTAACCAGCACGCGGCGGCTCGGCAGCGGCTGCAAGTGCACGAAACCGACGCCGGCAGGAGATATGTCACGCATGTAGGCGGTGAACGCTTCGCTGCCCTGCGCCTCGAGCGCTCCGTCCGACTCGCTGAGAGCCGCGATATGGACCGGCCAGTGCACCGCCCACCGCCCATCGCTGCGCCTTTCCTGCTCGTTGAACCACATGAGCTGATCGAGCGCCGCGCGGATGTTGGCGTCCCCGTCTCCTCCCGGCGGTTGCGGCGGCGAAACGGCTTCCCGACTTGCCACGGACATATCCGACTCCTTCCCAAGCGAGTGCCACGGGGGCCGGTTACGGCGGCGGCCATTGCCGCGCCGTCCCCAGCGCCGCCCGGCGCATTTCGTGAACCGTAGTGCGCAAAGGGGGCGGGGGCAAATCGCGGCCGGCATGATGCCCAGTCAGCGCAGCGGGTTAGGGCGAGCGGTCGGGGGCCGAGCCCATCGGAATCCGACTGTGCGCGCTGGGGGCCCGGCGCCAAGGCGCGCCCCCGCGCCCGGCGTTACCGATGCCCGTGGTGCCGCCTCACCCCCTTCTCCGCGCGGCGCGAAGCCGATATCCTTGTTGTGTTCGTATCGACTTCAAGGGTTGCTCTGGTTCTGACGCCTACCGCTCGGCTCCGGCCGCACGTTTTTCATGATTCTGCGCATCGTTCTTGTCTCACTGCGGAACCTGCTGCGCCAGCCGTTCCGCACGTTTCTGATCCTGCAGGGGGTCGTCTGGGGTACGGCGCTGGGCGTCTTTCCCCCGGCGGTCATCAACGGCAGCTTGCGGCAGGTCGAGTCGCGCGCGACCCGGCTCGGCACCGATCGACTCATTCTTGCCCAGGACCACGTGGAAGCCGGCCGGCGGTTCGACTGGGCCCTGGTGCAACGGCTGCCTGCCGACTATCCGGAGCTGAAGCACGCGATTGGCATGACCCTCGTGCAGTCCGGCGCCGGCTTGCCGGTCGTTGCGACGCACGCCGATGTTTTCCGGGCACAGGGGATCGAGCTTGCTCGCGGGCGGTTCTTCGGCCGCGAGGATGTGCGCCAAGCGCGGCGCGTCGGCGTCCTGGTGCGTCACACGGTGGGCGCCAAGCCTGCGCGGGAGCAGCTTGGCGAGCGGGTCGTGCTGCCCGAGGCTATCGAGGTCGAGGTCGTCGGCATCAGCGTGCCGCCCGCGGCGGAGTCGGATCTGCTCGACGAAATGGGCTACCAGCGCGACCACCCGATGCGCAAGGTGGTCGAGATCATCAAGCAGGAGGTCGGCGTGTTCGAGGACCCGGACCTGTCTGAGCTGATGCGCGAGGACGTGCTCATGGTGCCGCACACGCTGTTCCCAGACGCCGCGCCGCGCTGGATCGAACTGCGGGCGAACCCGGCGAGCGTGCTCGCACTGCGCGATCGGCTCCAGAACCGGCTGTCCGCCGAGGGGTATGAGCCGGTCATCTACACGAACGCGATCTTGCCGTTCCTGTATGGCGAGACCATCAAGACCGCGCTGGAGCTCAACCGCGCGGTTTTCGTGCTCTGCATCTGCGTCGGCACGTCGGTCGTGTGCGCGATCATGGTCCTCTCGGTGCTCGAGCGGCAGCGCGAGATCGCGATCCGGCGTGTCGAGGGAGCACGGCGCTGGCACATCGCGCTCCAGTTCGTCGTCGAGACCGGGACGCTGTGCACGGTCGGCGCCCTGCTGGGGGTGCCGCTCGGTATCGTGATTGCGATCATCCGCTGCGCGATCGAGCCCCTGGAGTCGGTGACCTGGACGTTCCCTACGCTGGAAGCGGCCGTGCTCGTGCTGGTGGTCTCGGCCGTGGGGTTGCTGGGGGGCGTCCTGCCGGCCTGGCGTGCCATGCGCGTCGACCCGGTGGAGATGCTTCGCTACGAGTAGAATCAAGGAGCGGCGTTGTCGATGCTTGCACAGGCTCTGAGCTGCGTGCTTGGTCTTCTGCTTCGGAGTTGCCGTGTCTCACGCCGTGATGAGCTTCGCCGTACGCGGGCTGGTGCGCCGGCCGCTCCAGACCGCACTCGTCTTCTTCGCGCTGTCGGTCGCCCTGGCCGCGACGATGACGATCATGGCCGTGCTGTCCGGCATTCGCGAGCAGATGCGGCGGGACCTGGAGCAGGTGGGGACGGACGTGATCAACGTGCACGTCAGCCCGAGCCTACGCGAGGTGATGGCCAGCCCGCTGCGCTTCTCGGACTGCGATTGGATGCGCGAGCTCACCGGCGGGCGCGTGGCGCCGTTCTTCGCAACGATGGGCGTCGCGCGCAGCGCGGGGTCCGCCGACCCGGCTCAGGTGCTGCTGCTGGCGACCACCGAGGACTGGGGCCGGATCGTGCCGCTCGAGATCATCGAGGGACGGTTCTTCGATGCCGGCGAGCGTGGCGTCGGCGTGCTCGACGAGTGGGTGGCGAAAAAGCTCTTTCCCGGTACGCCGGCGTTGGGCGGCATCGTGCGGGTCCGTCGCTTCGGCCTTCCCGAAACCATCCGTGTCGTTGGCGTCATGAAGGACCCCTTCGAGATCCGCAAGAAATTCGACGAGCTGGACGTGACCGGTGCGGCGCGGTCGCGCATCCTGCGCATGATGGAGTTCAAGAGCATCTACGTGCCGGGCAGCTTCACGCGGCCGGACCAGGTGATCCACGGCGCCGTGGTCCAGGTGCCGGCCGGCCGCGACCCCGTGGTTTTTGCCGAGCGCATCCGCGCGCGGATGGGGGAGCGTGCGCGGTCCGTCTGGGTGTGGGCGCGCAAGAAATGGATCGGCGACGTGCTCCAGGCGGCCGACCTGAGCACGCTGATCGCGAATGTCGTCTGGGTCGTCGTACTGGTGGTGACCGGCGTGATGATCGCCACCGTGTCGCTGGTCGCCATTCGGGAGCGGTACCGCGAGATCGCAATCCGTCGCGTCGAGGGGGCGCGGCGCCCGCAAATCATCGGCCAGCTGCTGGGCGAAAACCTCCTGCTCAGTGCCGCCGCGGGAGCCGCGGCGCTGGGGCTGGCACGCGGTGCGGCGTGGCTGCTCCAGGCACGTTACATCTCCTGGCCGCCGGCGTTCCTGGCCGGTGACCTGCTGCTGTCGCTCGGCCTCGGCATCGCCCTGGGCGGGCTGGCCACGCTGCTGCCGGCGCTGCGCGCCGCCTCGCTCGACCCCGTCCGCGTGCTCCGTGAGGCCGCATGATCCGTCTCGAGAACGTCAACAAGGTGTACCAGGACGGCACGCTGCGCGTGCACGCGCTCTGCGACGTGAACCTCGAGGTCCGCCGCGGCGAGTTCGTCTCCATCATGGGCCCCTCGGGATCGGGCAAGTCCACGCTGCTGCACATCCTGGGGTGCCTGGATCACCCGACTTCGGGGCGGTACCTGTTCGACGGCCAGGATGCGCGCCGGTTCAGCGACCGCCAGCTGGCGCTGACGCGGAACAAGCGGATTGGCTTCGTGTTCCAATCGTTCAACCTGCTGCTGCGCGAGACGGCACTCGAGAACGTCACGTTGCCGCTGCTCTACGGGGGGGAGCGCAATGTCACGGCGCGCGGCCGCGAGGCGCTCGAGGCCGTCGGACTCGCCGGCCGCATGCGCCACCGGCCGGGGCAGCTCTCCGGCGGCGAGCAGCAGCGCGTGGCCATCGCGCGGGCCATCGTGAAACGCCCGCACGTCATCCTGGCCGACGAGCCGACCGGCAACCTGGACACCCAGGTCGGCGCGCAGATCATGGAGTTGTTCGAGACGGTGCACCGGCAGGGGATGACGATCGTGCTGATCACGCACAACCCGGACATCGCGCGCCGGGGCGACCGCACTGTCTGCCTCCGGGACGGCCAGATCCTGTCGCAGCCGGGCGACCCGGCCGCG
>JBGPMX010000484.1:0-4599 GCA_041487215.1 Planctomycetia bacterium
GCGGTGCCGAGCGCACCGAGCTCGCACGGCAGGCGGCCGACGCGGACATCGAAATCATCGGGCTGCACTGGCTGCTGGCGAAAACCGAGGGGCTCTACCTGACGTCGCCGGACGCCGTGGTGCGCAAGCGGACGGGGCAGTATCTGATCGCGCTGGCCGACGCGTGCCGCGAACTGGGCGGGACGCTCATGGTGTTCGGTTCACCGAAGCAGCGCTCGCTGCTGCCAGGGGTGACGCACGAGCAGGCCTTCGATTACGCCGCGGGCGTGTTCCGCGACATCATGCCGGCGCTCGCCGAGCGCGACGTGACGCTCTGCATGGAGCCGCTCTCTCCCTCCGACACGGATTTCATCAACACCTGCGCCGAGGGGGATCGGCTGGTGCGTAAAGTGGACCATGCGAACTTCGTGTTGCACCTGGACGTGAAGGCCATGGCGAGCGAGCCAAGTGACGTTGCCACGCTGATCCGCCGCCACGGGCCGCACGCCGGGCACTTCCATGCCAACGACGCCAACCTGCGCGGGCCGGGCTTCGGCCCGATCGATTTCGTTCCCATCTTCAAGGCGCTGCGCGACAGCGGCTACGACCGCTGGGTCTCCGTAGAGGTGTTCGACTACAAGCCGGACCCGGAGACGATCGCGCGGCGCAGCCTCGAGTACATGCGGCGTTGCCTGAGCGAGGTGGCGCGCACGCGGTGACATCGCGCGCGCCAGGGCTAGCGACAGCCCGCAGAGCGACCGCAGATGACGAGCGCCGCCGGTGTACGCGGGCCTGGTTTCCATGAACGTCGCTCGCGCAATTCCTTTCTGTCGCCCTTCCAGGGCTGCTCCTTGCCACCGCATGAATGCGGTCACTACGAACCGCTTGCCGGCGAAGCGCCGCTCGGGATTAAACGCGCCGCCGCGCCGGCGGATCGCGCAGCAGCAGGTGCTCGTAGATGAGCGCCGCGGCACATCCCCCGGCGATGGGCGCCATCCAGTAGCACCAGTGCCAGTCCCAGTACCACAGCACGAGCGCCGGACCGAACGACCGAGCCGGATTCATCGACGCGCCGGTCACGGTCCCGCCGGCCAAGATGTCGAAGGTAACGGTCAGCCCGATGCCGAACCCTCCAATCTTCACCGCCTTGCCCCGCTCATCCACCGCCGTGCCGAACACGGAAGTGACCAGCAAAAATGTCAGGATGAACTCGGTGAACAGGACGACGCCAGTCGACGGCCAGTTGGCCGCGGCGCCGGCGGTCAGGATGTCCAGGTTGGGGGGCAAGGGGATGCCGAGCTTCGCGCTCTGAACCGCGGCGGCCGGGAAGATGGACCGAGCCGCGAGGGCGGCGGCGGTCGCTCCGGCCAGTTGCGCGATCACGTAGAAGAGGGCCTGCACCGGCTCGATGCGCCGCGTGACCAGCATACCGCAGGTGACCGCCGGGTTGACGTGGGCCCCCGAGATCCCGCCGAACACGCTGACTGCGATGGAGAGCGCCAGGCCGTGGGCGAGCGCGATGCCTAGAAGCCCGGCGCCGCTCGAGATCGGTGCGGTAGTCGCGACGATCGCCGAGATTCCGGCGAAGCAGAGGTAGAACGTACCGAGGAATTCGGCGAGGCACGGTTGGAGGCGCTTCATGGGTGGGACCTGAAACCAGAGTGCGGCGCTGCGCGGCCGGGACACGCGGCCGGGCGGCGCAGCCCGGAAGTCGCGCCCATACTGCCGCATCCCGCCGGTTTGTCAAGCACCCGAACTTGGCGAAGTCGCCACGCGATCCCGCACGCAATCCTTGACACGGTGCCCGCGCCGCGGTGTTATTTCGTTGCGATGGGATAAGTGACGGTACAGGCCCGCATGACCGCGGTGTCGCGCACGACCGTGTACCGGGTGCTCAACAACAAGGGAAAGACAACATGGAACGCGCTTTTCGCACGCACCGGTGGCCAATCCTCGCAGCCGTCCTGGTCGCGATCGCCCTGGGACGGGCGGCGTCCGCGCAGGACAGAGAGAAGGCGAAGCCCAAGGAGCAAGAGAGGGCGAGGCCAAAGAGCGCAGAACGGGCGACCAGCTACGCCCCGGTCGTCATGAAAGAGAACTTCGAGACCGTCATGAAACGCATGAAGGGGCAGAAGGACGAGATTATGAAGCGGCAGATGGACCTGCTCGCCGTACGCTACGATCTCAGCGATAAGCCCGCGAAAGACGCGAAGATGACCCGCGGCAAGCCGATCCAGGAAGGGGTGCGGGTTAAGCTTGCCCAGGGCACGACCTGGGAGACCCTGGCCGAAAAGAGCCCGGAAGAGGTTCGTGATCAGGACGCCTGTCCCGCGGGCTTCCTGCCGCTCCCGCACTCGAACCATCCCGAGGGGGGCATGCTCTTCCCCAAGATGCACATCGACGATGTCAAGAAGCAGGAGGGGCGTGACCTGACCCGCTTCGATCTCGACCTGGACATCCCCGAGCGGTTCCTGCCCGAGTTCCCGCCGGCGATCTTCCTGACCACTCGCCCGGATCTCGGCGACGTATCGCAGGGCAAGCTCGTCACCGGGATGAACTTCTTTGAGCTCTTCGACGGCATCTTGAACCCGAAGCAGCTGGACGGACTGCGGCTCCTGACCACGCCGTTCGCGCAGCAGCAGTTCAACCTCACCGACGACCGGCGCTCGGCGCTGCCCAGCCGCGGCGTCACCTGCTTCGACTGCCACGCCAATGGCCACACCAACGGGGCCGCTCACCTGGTCGGTGATATCCGCCCGCAGGAGTTCCGGCACCGCATCGAGACCCCCTCGCTGCGCGGCGTGAACATCCAGCGGCTCTTCGGGTCGCAGCGAGCGCTGCGCAGCGTCGAGGATTTCACGGAGTTCGAGCAGCGTGCGGCGTACTTCGATGGCGACCCCGTGATCGCCGCCAAGAAGGGGGTGAATATCCTCGAGCGCGGCACCCAGGTCCACGCGATGGCCGAGTTCCAGGAGTTGCTCGATTTCCCGCCGGCCCCGAAGCTTGGCGTGAGCGGCCGGCTGAACCCGAAGAAGGCGTCCGCCTCGGAAAAGCGCGGCGAAGAGCTCTTCTTCGACAAGGCCCAGTGCTCGACGTGCCACCCGGCGCCCTACTACACGGACGGGCTCATGCACAACCTGCGAGCGGAGCGGTTTTACAAGCCGCGCATGGTCAATGGGATGATGGCCTCGGCCGACGGCCCCATCAAGACATTCCCACTCCGGGGGATCAAGGAGTCGCCGCCGTACATGCACGACGGCCGCCTGCTCACGCTCGAGGACACGGTCGAGTTCTTCAACCTGATCTTGGAGACGAAACTGAGCAAGGACGAGAAGAAGGATCTGGTGGCGTTTCTGCGCGTGCTGTGAGGGTCGCGCCGGGCGTTACCCCTTCCCGCACGGGAGCAAACCGCTCGGACCCACATCCCCGACTCCTCGCCGGGCCATCGGCGCGAGGGAAAGAGGGCGTTTGGCGGAGAGGCACGGCCGAACGCCGTGCCTCTCCGCTTTTTCGTGCGCGCACGCGTGGCGCAACGCGCATCCGCGGCATTGCGAGACCACGTCTCTCAGGCATGTCGGTTGTTGGAACCGAGCCTAGCCCATAGAGCGGACACAAAGGGCACGTTCCGTGTCTCGCGCCCCCGCTCCGTGTTGACAAGCGCGATCTGTTGAAGCGCGCGGACCGGCCAGCCCGATAAGGAGGCTGACAGCACCATCCGCCCCCCAAGGAGGAACCTTTGATGCTTGGGTTGCCCGCCTCCCCCGCCCACCGCATGCTTCACGCCATCGGCACCGCTTTCCTGTTCAGCACCACCGCGCTGGCCCAGCCCCAGGAACTGACGCCCCAAGCGCAGCCGGTCCTCATCGAAGCGCCGCCGAGCGACGCTTGCGCGAGCTGCTGCCGTGGGTCGTGCAGCGTCTCGCAGGTGCTCCGCGAGTCCGTATTCGGCTGTGCGGACGAATGGACCCCGCTCTGCTTCAACCAGCTCTTCTCGACCGGATGGTGCGACGCTTACGCCGAGCCGCCGCGCGGCCCGGGCGGCGCGCCCCGCCAGACATGGCTGAACACGTTCGACGGGTTCCTGAACCGCCAGGTCGAGCTCGGTTACGGCTTCACCCGCGACCTCCAGACCGTGGACGAACGCGGCGACGCACACCTCGGGTTCTTCTCCATCGAGACACCGCTCAATCGCAGGGTGTCCGTGCGGCTGGACGTGCCGTTTGTCGTGGCCCTCGACTCCTACTGCGGCTGCGATCACACCGACTTTGGCGATATTACGGTGACCCCGAAGGTCCTTTTATACGAGACGTGTGATACGTCGATCACCGCCGGCCTGAGCATCCGGACGCCGACCGGCGAGCCGGAGACGGGCGGCAAGGTCGGCAGCCTCTTCCCGCATGTCGCCGCCTGGCGCGACCTCGGTTGCGGCTGGTCGTTCCACGGTGGGACGGGGATTGAGGTCGAGACTGACTCGCCCCCGAACAGCGACGACCGCACGGTGTGGGTCACCAGCCTGGCCGTCGGGCAAACCATCACACCGCACTGCGCGTTGCCGATCGGCGATTTCACCTACTACCTGGCGACGAACATCCGCACCGACCTCGCGAGCGACTGCGACAA
>JBGPMX010000485.1:0-4593 GCA_041487215.1 Planctomycetia bacterium
CACTCAGGGCCCGTCAAAAAATAACTTGCACAGTTGACCTACTATTGGAGCCACTGCGAGCGACGCACCTGGGCTCAATCGGGCAGCGCACCGACAAAACGGTCGTCCATCCCGCGCCTGCAACTCGCCTCGCAGTGGCTCCATTTCTGCCCGTTTCACGGTGTCAGACCGCCGTTGAAAGAGAGAATCCGCTGAGACGCACCCCGGCTCTCCATCGGACGTGCCATGGCAGTTCGATAAGGGACACGCCGCGGATTCTCTCTTTCAAGTGGGTCAAATGGTCAAGTTATTTTTTGACGGGCCCTCACATTGCACGAACTAGGCGGCTTCGCTATTATCCGCGCCCTGCGGCGTATTGCACGGGGCGGCTCGGGAAGAGCGCGCGCATGAGGTTGCGCTTCCGAGCGATCGCCCGCGCCCCAGTTCCGAGGAGTGAGATAGCAGGATGCTGTCTTTGATCGAAGCCTCATGGATCTCCGTCGCGGACCCCCTCACCTCCGATCCGGGCGTGCTCATCGGCTACCGTCCCGCCCGGACTCCGCGTGACCCACAGCTCGTGCTCGGGCCCGGCGCCGTGCTGCGCACCGGCACGGTCGTTTACGGCGGGAGCCGCATTGGCGCGCGGCTCCAGACCGGGCACAACGTGGTGGTGCGCGAGGACAACGCGATCGGCGACGACGTGAAGATCTGGAACAACACCACGATCGACTACGGCTGCCTGATCGGTCACCGGGTCAAGATCCACGCGAACGTGTACGTGGCGCAGTACAGCGTGCTCGAGGACGACGTTTTCTTGGCCCCGGGCGTGACCCTGGCCAACGACCCGCATCCCGGCTGCCCGTACGCCAGCCAGTGCATGCGCGGGCCGACGATCCGAGCCGGCGCGCAGATCGGCGCCGGGGTGACGATTCTCCCCTTCGTCACGATCGGGCGGCGCGCCCTGGTGGGGGCCGGCAGCGTGGTGACGCGCGACGTGCCGCCCGAGACGGTCGTGGCCGGCAGCCCGGCGCGCGTGCTGCGCTCGATCTACGACCTGCGCTGCTCGGTCGATCTCACCGACCAACCGTACCACCGAGAGGCCGCCTGACCCGGCGGCCGCTCGAGTATTGCGCAACCGGAGGCTTGCCATGATACGCGTGCTCGTCGTCGGCTGTGGTTACTGGGGCCCGAACCTGGTCCGGAACCTGGTGCACTGCCCGCATACCACCGCCGCGGCGGTGTGCGACCGCGATCCGCGCCGGCTCGAGCAGATGCGGCGGCTGTTCCCCTGGGTGCAGGCCTACGCGGAGCTCGACCAGGCGCTCGACGCCCCCATCGACGCGGTCGTGATCGCGACGCCGGTGTCGACGCACCACCCGATCGCCGTGCGCTGCCTGAACGCCGGCAAGCACGTGCTGGTCGAGAAGCCGCTGGCGCTGACATCGGCCGAGGGGCAGGATCTGATCGACCGCGCCGAGCGCGCGGGGCGTGTGCTCATGGTGGACCACACGTTCCTCTACTCAGGCGCGGTGCGCACGATCAAGGCGCTCCTCGAGGCGGGCGAGCTCGGCGACATCTATTACGTGGACAGCGTCCGCATCAACCTGGGCCTCGTGCAGCCGGACATCAACGTGGTCTGGGACCTCGCCCCGCACGATCTTTCGATCATCGACTAGTTGCTCGGCCAGTGGCCGCGCACGGTGGGCACCGCGGGCAAGGCGCACGTGAACCGGCAGGCGGACGTGGCGCAGGTGAGCCTGGATTACGACAGCCGGCTGTTGGCCGGCCTGCACGTCAACTGGCTCTCGCCGGTCAAGATCCGCCACATGGTGATCGGCGGTTCGCGGAAGAGCCTGCTCTACAACGACCTGGAGCCAACCGAGAAGGTGCGCGTGTACGACCGCGGGGTTCAGCTCACATCGGACCCGAACGACAAGCGCTGCGTGATGATCGATTACCGCTCGGGCGACATGTGGTGCCCGCACGTGGGCACCGAGGAGCCGCTGCAGGGGATGGTGCGGCATTTTGCCGAGTGCATTCTGAAGGGGCAGACGCCGCTCAGCGACGGCGCGTCCGGCCTGCGGATCCTGCACCTGCTGGAAGCGGCCGACCGCAGCCTGGCGCTCGGCGGCGTCCCGGTCGCGCCCGCGGACCTCCCCGTCGCGGCCGAAATCGAGGCGTCCGTTCGGTGCGCCGCTTGATGACCTGACCGGTTCAGCGCAACCCGCCAAGCACGAAGGGAAGCACGATTCGTGAACGCGACCGACACCGTGGCCTGGATGGATCTGACCCGGCAGTACCGCTCGCTGCGCGACGAGATGCTGGGCGTGCTGGATGATTGCATGGCGTGCGGCGCGTTCATCCTCGGCCCGTACGTCGAGAGATTCGAGGCCGAGTTTGCGCGCTGGGTCGGCGCCAGGCACTGCGTCGGGCTCAACTCCGGCACCTCGGCACTGCACCTGGCCCTGCTGGCCTGCGGCGTCGCGCCGGGCGACGAGGTGATCACGGTTCCCGCCACCTGGATCTCCACGACCTGGGCCGTAAGCTACGCGGGGGCGCGCCCCGTCTACGTGGACATCGACCCGGCCACCTACGGCATGGATCCGGAGCGTATCGAGGCGGCGATCACGCCCCGCACGCGAGCGATCCTGCCGGTGCACCTCTACGGGCAGCCGTGCGACATGACGGAGATTCTCCGCATCGCCGACCGCCACGGCGTTGTGGTAATCGAGGACGCGGCACAGGCGCACGGCGCCACTCTGGGCGGCCGCTACGCGGGGACGTTCGGGCGCGCCGGCTGCTTCAGCTTTTACCCCGGGAAGAATCTGGGCGCGTACGGTGAGTCCGGCGCGGTCGTGACCGACGACGATCAGCTGGCGGCCCGCATCCGCCGCCTGCGCGATCACGCGCAGCTGAGCCGCCACGTGCACAACGAACTGGGATACAACATGCGCATGGAGGGGGTGCAGGGCGCCGTGCTCGGAGTGAAACTGCCGCACCTGAGCGGCTGGATCGCGGCGCGGCGCGGCGTTGCCGAGCGGTACCAGGCGGCCTGGCGCGGCTTGGACGGTCTCAAGCTCCCTGCCGTGCGGCCGGGCGCCGCGCACGCCTGGCACATCTACGCCCTGTGCTGCGAAGACCGCGGCGACCTGGCGCGCTACGCCGCCGAACACGGAGTCCAGACCAGCGTCCACTATCCGACCCCGGTCCACCTGCAGCCGGCCTACGAGCACCTGGGCTATCGCCGCGGCGACTTCCCGGTGTCGGAGTGGCTGTTCGGCGCCGAGCTGACCATGCCGCTCTACCCGGAGCTGACCGACGAGGAAGTGTGCCGGGTCATCGACGTGGTGTGCCAATGGTCTGCGGCGCGTGCCCCAGCCGGCTGCGCGGCTTAACCGCTTGTCGAGGGGAACGAGGTGACGGGCGGTTGTACGGGCCACGGCCAGCACGGTCAGGGCAAGGGCGGGGGTCGACAGACCCGCGCCGGACCAGGCCTCACGCGGAGCGTGAGAACTACGCGGGTTTCGGCGAATCCGATGCGCATGGAAGCTCGAGACGAACAAGTGGTGGACGGGGCGGCCGAGCCCTTGGCGAGGGCGGGCTCGGACGCGGCGCTCCGCCCGGTGTTTCCCGCGGCGGTGCTGGCGACCGCCGTCATCCTTCTCCTCTGCCTGGCCGTGCGTCTGGGTTATCAGACGAGCGGGCAGCACTCGGACCTCTGGGACGACGCGCGGGTCTATTACAACCAGGGAGCCCGGCTGGCGGGCCGCATCCGCGCGTGCCTGGGTTTGCCCGCAGCACCGCTGGCGTGCCGCGAACTGGTTTGGGGCAAATCGGTAGCGTACGAGCTGGTGCTTGGGTTCTGCCTGGCGTGCCGCATCGATCCGCTGCAATTCCAGGCGGTGCTTGACACCGTGAGCTGTGCGCTCGTGATGGCCATGGTTGCCCGGCTGGCGGGGCGCGTGCCCGCGTTGGCCGGCGGCGTCGCCTACGTGTTCTACTTTCCCTTCGTGCACGCGGCCGGCATGACGCTCTCGGAAACCGTGACGATCTTCCTCCTGGTCGGCGGTCTCGCCTGCGCCCTCATCCACCTGCACCGCCCCGGCCGGTTCTGGCCCGCGTTCGGCCTGGCCATCTTGTTCTCGCTGCTGCCGCTGGCTCGGCAGGCCTGTCTGCCGCTGGCCATCGTGCCGGTCGCTTGCCTGGTTCGGCTGGCCTGGCGGCG
Organism: Planctomycetia bacterium; assembly: GCA_041487215.1. Classification (GTDB taxonomy): domain Bacteria; phylum Planctomycetota; class Planctomycetia; order JALXBF01; family JBGPMX01; genus JBGPMX01. The sequence continues at coordinate 4,205 of JBGPMX010000485.1, forward strand.
CTGGCGCGCGGGCGGCGAGCCTGCCGTGCGCGCGCCGCTGCTCGCCCTCTGCATCGGGCTGGTGCCCGCCGCGCTGTGCCTGATCGAGGCCCCACGCGTATTGTTCGGCCTCTACACTCGCCCCAAGGTGCAGCGGAACACCGTCGCCGCGCTGATGCGCGATTACCAGGGCTGGATGCCGGACGAACGCTGGGTGCTTCCGGTGCACACGCCGCGTCCTGTCGTTTATGTGATGCGGCACCCGGTGGATTCCCTCGTGCTGCTCACGCGCAAGGCGTGGCTGCTCAACCAGGAGCCGTACAACCTGCTGGCCGAGGGCTTCCTGGTGACGCCGGCACGCCTGCGCATGGCACAGCGTCTTTTGTTCTACGGCGCGGTGGTCGTGTTCC
>JBGPMX010000486.1:0-4586 GCA_041487215.1 Planctomycetia bacterium
CGCCGGTCTCCGAGTCCGATCGCTCGGAAAGCAGGTGTCCTGCCGTGTCCACCACGCTGACGTTCTCGGGCGTCAACCCCTCGACGGCGTGGCACACGAGCGCGACGATCGAAGCGGCGCTGGTCCGGTTCAGCGTCGCGGCCGGTTTCAGCTTGAGCATCACGCTGGCCGTGGTCGGCTTCTGGTCGCGCACGAACGGCGTGGACTCGGGGCGCACGATATGCACGCGCGCGAACGCCACGGATTCGAACTTGGTGATCGTCCTGGCCAGCTCCGCCTCGAGCGCGCGGCCATAGTTCACGTGCTCGCGGAACGGAGTGATGCCGAGCGGGGACTCGTCGAGCATCTCAAATCCCTTCGCCCCGCTGGCCGGCAGCCCCTGCGCGGCCAGGTCGATGCGCAGCTGCTGCAACTGCGCGGCCGGGACCAGGATGTTCGTGCCGCCGGCGGTCAGGCGATACGCGACCCCCTGCGCCTTCAGCTTGTCCGTGATCGGGCCGGCGTCCTCGACGGAGAGCTCCGAGAACAGCACGCGGTAATCGGGCTGGCTCGCCCAGATCGCCACCCCCACGATGATCGCCAACGACAGGGCGGTGAGCGCGGCAAAGCCCACTCGGGCCGCCACGGTCATGCCCATCCAGACGTCTCGGAACTGCTTGAAGACCTGCTGGAAGTATCGCATGGAACGTTACACCTGCATGCGCATGATCTCCTGGTACGCCTCGGTGAGCCGGTTGCGGATTTCGAGCACCATGCGGAAGGAGAGATCCGCCTTGGCCACCGCGAGCATCACATCGTGCAGGTTGTTGGCCTCGCCCATGGCCAGCTGCTGGATCGCCTGGTCGCCCGCGACCTGCTGCGCGTTGACGTCGCCCAGAAACTGGTTCATCGCGCTGCCGAACGACGCGCCCGGCGGCTTGGTCCCACCCGCCGGGCCGAGGCCCGTGGTGCCGGCGAGCGGCAGTCCGCCCGGCCCAATCGGTGAGATCGTCATGCCTTATCCTCGCGCCAGCGTAAGCGCTTGCTCGGCCATCTGCCGGAACGAATGCAGCACGCGAAGGTTCGCCTCATAAGCCCGGCTCGCCGTGATCAGGTTCACCATCTCGATAGGCATGTCGACGTTCGGCATCGACACGAACCCGTCACTGTCCGCGTCCGGGTGGTCGGGGTTGTACACGCGGTTGAGCGGAGAAGGGTCCTCCTGGATCCGGACGACGCGCACGCCGCCGAGCTGGTCGCCGCCTGCCCGATCAGCGTGCATCGTGTCGTTGAGCACCGCCGAGAAGACCACGTCCTGGCGGCGGAACGGGCCGCCCGCGGGCGACCGGGTCGAATACGCATTGGCAATGTTGTTGGCCAGCACCTCCATGCGCAGGCGTTCGGCGGAGAGTCCGGAGGCGCTGATGTTCGTCGGCGCCAGCATCCTGTCGAAACCCATGTGCCCTGCCCCCTTACCGCCCGGTGATCGCGCTCTTCATCGTCGCCATCTTGCTCGCCAGGATCTGCACATAGGCGTTGTAGAGCAGCGTGTTCTTGTTGAGCTCGCCCATCTCCAGATCGATATCAATGTTGTTGCCGTCCGCACGCTCCGGCCCGCCGGCCGTCTCCACCACCTGCGGCTCCACTGGGGCAAGGGCTTCGGCCCGGCCCGAGTGCAGCTGCTGCGCCAGCTGATCTTCGAAGGAGACCTCGAGCCTGCGGTAGCCTGGGGTGTTCACATTGGCCACGTTGTTTGCGATGACGCGGTGGCGCAGGCTGGCCCCTTCGAGCAGCTTCGAAAGCAACGTGAATTGAGAAGGCGTGATGGCCATGCCGGTTGTATCGGCAATAGCGGCCCACGGTATTGAAATGAAGTGGCGGACGGGGCGCGAACGCGGCGCGTCCGTGGTCGCAGGTCTTGGAAGACCTGCTGGTGCTGGCGAAGGCATGGCAGCGCCAACAACGCACCGTCGAGCCTGATGCGCTCGGACGCCTTCCGCCGTTTGAGTCCGCTTGCGCGGAATCTCACGCGAGCGGATGCGTCAGATCATCGCGCTACCGGATGATGTTGCCCAGTTCCTGGAGCACCTCGTTGGCCGCAGTGATGGCGCGGGCGTTCACCTGGAACGCGCGCTGGCCGACGATGAGCCGGGTGAACTCGAGAGCCAGGTCCACGTTTGAAGCTTCGAGCACGCTGCTCTGCACCGAGCCGCGGTCGCCGGACGTTGCCGTGCCCACCTGGGGAATTCCCGAGTTCGAGCTCAGGGCGAAATAGTTGTCCCCCTTGCGATCGAGGCCGCCGGGGTTGCGAAACGACGCGATCGCCAGCTGCGCCAGCGGCAGGCTGAGCCCGTTCGTGAAGACGCCGTCGATCACGCCGTCGGGACCGATCGACACGTCGGTCAGGAAGCCGGCTGCGTAACCGTTCTGGTCGGACGCGGAAGCCGTGGACGTGCCACCGTACTGGGTCAGTCCGTCGAAGCCCGTGGTCAGGCCCGAGGCGAAACCGATGGTTTGGGTAACCGACAGGCCGGTGATCTGGAACGAGATGTCACCGTCGTCCGGGCCGACAAGTTGACGAAAGCTGCCGTTGTCGTTGAATTGGATCCCCTGCACCAGGTTGTCGATCATCGTTCCGTCGCTGGAAGGGATCGATGCGGTGAGGTCCCACAAGTTCGCCGCCTGCTTCTGGAACGTGAGCGTCATGGTGTGCGGTGTCCCCTGATCGTCGTAAACCTGAATGGCGGTCGCTATGGTGTCTCCGTCCTTCCCCGTGGTCGACTCCAGCAGGCCGTGGCTGCCCCAGGGGATGGAGCCGGCGTTCCCGACCGCATCGGCCAGACTCAGGTCGAGCGTGAATGGCCCCGTGCTGTTCGCCGCGAGCACGATGTTACCGCTCGCATCCAGCGTCGCGGTGGCGCCCACGCCACCGCCGAACGCGGCCGTGATCCCGTTCAACAAGTCGGTCATGGTGCTACCGGCATTCACTGCCAACGACGTGCTCACGGCCGCGCCGGCTGCGTCGGTTCCGGTGATATCAATCGAGTCGCCCGGGGCGTAGAGGCCGTTGCCGCCGTCGATGTTGTTCAGCAGCGTTCCCGCCCCCGCCGGCAGGCCGCCGGTGGTGAACGGCGTGGTCGACGTGAGCGTCTCGGCCAACGGGCCAATCGCCGAGGCGCTGAGGTTTCCGTTGAACGTGATCGTCGACGTCGACTTGGGCGCCACGGTGGTCCCGAACGGGATGCGGATTTGCGGGTCATTGTTCACCTGGAACCCCTCGGCTTCTCCGATATCCCCGAAGCGCTGCACCCGGTAGCCGGTTTTGGGATCAACCAGGTAGTTACTGGCATCGACGGCGAAGGCGCCGGCGCGCGTGTAGCGCGTGTCGAGCCCGTTCGACACCACGAAGAAGCCGGAGCCCTCGATCGCCAGATCGAACTTGTTCCCGGTCGCTTCGAGACCGCCCTGCGTCAGGTTCGTGTCAATGGAGCCGACCTTGACGCCCAGGCCCACCTGGAGCGGATCGGTGCCGCCGACCGAGCTCGACACGGTAGTCGTTGCCGGCCGAAGCGTCTGGTACACGAGGTCGGAGAACTGGACGCGCTGCGACTTGAAGCCGGTGGTATTCACGTTGGCCAGGTTGTTGCCGACCACGTCGAGCAGCGTCTGCTGCGCACGCAGGGCAGACACGCTGGCAAAGAGGGAACTGGACATCTATCGCATCTCCGGTTTTGAGTTTGTTGTTTCTTGTTCGGCGCGGGTCTCCCGACCCCGCCGCGTTGTTCGGCGCGGGTCTCCCGACCCCGCCGCTACGCCGTTGTTCGGCGCGGGTCTCCCGACCCCGCCGCTACGCCGTTGTTCGGCGCGGGTCTCCCGACCCCGCCGCTACGCCGACCGTTGTTCGGCGCGGGTCTCCCGACCCCGCCGCTACGCCGACCGCAGGTCTCCCCTGCATCCACCACGGCCGGCTCGTTGCACTCGCTGTCCGTGGCCTGCCGAAATCCAAAATCGAAAATCCCTAATCCATTGCTACGCCCCGAACGCGGACCGCATCAGGCCGCGCACCCGATCGATCGGTACGCTCTCGCCGTGCACCAGCAGCTGCACCTTGCCGTCCTGCACGCTCACGCCGTCCACCACGCCGCTGGCCAAGTCGGACCCGTCGGTGCGCTGATACACCGCCGTGCGGCCGACCAGGTTCGATCCCTGGGTGAGCTGCTCGAGCGACAGGATGCTCGAAAACGTCGCGTTGAGCTTCTCGATCCCTTCCAGCGTTGAGAACTGCGCGAGCTGCGCCATCATCTCCTCGTTCTTCATGGGTTCGAGCGGGTTCTGGTTCTGCACCTGCGTGATGAGCAGTTGGAGGAACTGGTCGCGCCCGAGCTGCGAGTTGAACGAGCTGATCTGGTTCATGACGAGGCCCTCACCCGTTCCCGGTAGAATTTTTCGGAATCGTCTGTGCTCCGTCCGGATTCATTTGGGGCGGCTTTTCGCGGCAACCGAGATCCTTCGCTCCGCTCGTGCCTCGCTCCGCTCAGGATGACAAGGTGCGCTCGTGCCTCGCTCCGCTCAGGATGACAAGGTGCGCTCGTGCCTCGCTCCGCTCC
>JBGPMX010000487.1:0-4580 GCA_041487215.1 Planctomycetia bacterium
GATCCGCTCGGCCGCGAAGAACCACGCCTGGGTGGCGGTCGTGACCGACCCCGCGCAATACGCCGCCGTGCTCGACGCGCTGCGCGCGGGGGGAATCGGCGCCGCGCTGCGGCGGCAACTCGCCCTCGACGCCTTCCGCCTCACCGCGCGGTACGACCGCATGATCGCCCGCTACCTCGAGTCGTCGAGCGGCGGCGCCGAGGCGTTCCCAAGCGAGCTCACGCTCGACCTCGCGCGCAAGCAGGTGCTGCGATATGGCGAGAACCCGCACCAGCAGGCGGCGTTCTACGCCGATCGGGGCACGAGCGGTCCGAGCGTCGCGACCGCCCGGCAGCTCCATGGTAAGGAGCTCTCGTTCAACAACATCCTGGATCTCGACAGCGCCCGTGAGCTGGTGGCGGAGTTTCGCGAGCCGGCGGCCGCGGTGATCAAGCACACCAACCCCTGCGGCGCCGCGGCGGCCGCGACGCTGGACCAGGCATTCCTCCGCGCACACGCCGGGGACCCGCTCAGCGCCTTCGGCTGTGTGCTCGGGCTCAACCAGCGGGTGGACGAACGGGCGGCCACGGCGATCGCCAAGACCGCCCGGTTCGTGGAGGCGATCATCGCCCCGAGTTATTGCGACGAGGCCGTACGCACGCTCACCACCCGCCCCACGTGGAAAACCAACGTGCGGCTGGTCGAGACCGGCAACGAGGCCGGCGACCGGCCGGGCGAATCGGCCGGCCTGGACTACCGCCGCATGAGCGGCGGATTCTTGGTCCAGACCAGGGACCGCGGCCCGGACCCGGAACAGGACTGGAAGGTGGTAACGCGGCGGCAGCCGACGCCCGAGCAGCTCGACGACCTGCGCTTCGCCTGCAAGGTCGTGAAGCACGTAAAGTCGAACGCCATCGTCCTGGCCAAGAACTGTTCCGTGGTCGGCGTGGGCGCCGGGCAGATGAACCGGGTCGAAGCGGTGGCGCTCGCGACGCGCCAGGCCGGCGACCGCGCCCGCGGCTCGGTGCTGGCCGGCGACGCCTTCTTCCCGTTCCGCGACGGACCCGACCTGGCGATCGCGGCCGGCGTTACCGCCATGATCCAGCCGGGCGGATCGCGCCGCGACGACGAGACCATTGCCGCGTGCGACGAGCACAACATCGCGATGATCTTCACCGGCCGGCGGCACTTCCGGCATTAGATTTCTCCTCTCTGTGTCTCTGTGTCTCCGTGGTGAATCTGCTTCGGTACGTTCCATGAAGCCACGCATCGTTCTTGTCACCGGTGTCTCCGGATCGGGCGCCCAGGAAGCGGTCGCCAAGCTCGGCGAGCTGCATCCGCAGCGCGTACGCGTGCACAACGTCGGCGCGGTGATGAATCGCATCGCGCGCGAGGACCGGCTCCAGTACACGGCATCGAACATCCTCAACGCGCCGCGCGACGCGCTCACGGCACTACGCACCGCCGCGCTCGAGCGCATCCACCGGGCGATCAACGACGAGAACCAGAAGGTGGCGGCCGGCACCGCGCACGCCGAGCCCCTCGCGCTCACGCACCTCGTGTTCTGCCACGCCACGTTCCTGCTCAAAAGCGGGCTCCGGGAAGGCCTCACGCTCGCCGACCTGAAACACCTTGGCCCGGACCTACTGCTGACCCTGATCGATGCGCCGCAGGATATCCACGACCGGCTCACCAGCCACCCGGGCGATTACCTGCACCTCACCATCGAATCGATCGTGAAGTGGCAGGAGTTCGAGGTATACGTCACGAACCTGTTCGGACAGGTCGTGGAACGCCGGCACTTCGTGGTCCCGCAGCGCCAGCTCGAGACGCTCGAGAGCTTGCTGTTCACCGAGCGCCGGGCGGTGTACGTCAGCTACCCGATGACGCACCTGCCCCCCGAGGACCGGCCGCGGATCGTCGAGTTCGCAAACGAGCTGCGCAAGCGTTTCACCGTGTTCGACCCGTCGGCCGTGGAGAGCACCCACAACCTCAAGCCGTACTACAGCCAGGTCGAGCTGCAGGCCATCAACGACCACACCGTGGTGCGCGATCTCGACTGGCTGATCGGAATCAACAGCGAGTGCGTGATCGCCTACATGCCCAAGATCGTCTTCTCGAGCGGCATGAACGACGAGCTGCGCTACGGCTTCGAGGTGGGCAAGGAGACGTTCATCGTGCTGGACTGCCCACCCGAGAACGGCATCCCGTCGCTCAGCCCGTTCACGATGTACAAGTCCAAAGTCTTCTTTTCGCGCGATGACTTTTTCTACTACCTGGATCTCGCCGAGGAGCTCCAGGACGCCTACCAGTGGATCAACAGCCAGATGCACGAGGCGATCCGCCGCGTCAAGAATCTGGGGGGGCGGATCACCTTCGAATCCTTCCTGCACGAGTGCGACGCGCTCTGCCGCTATCACCTCTCCGCCGACCACTACAGCCGCATCCGTGGCACGATCCCGGACATCTGCCAGCGTGTCTTCGACGCTTGGTACCTCACCGCGGCGAAGGCGGCCGAGGACAAGGAGGCTGCTGCGTTAAATCCGGCCCCGTGAGTCTCATGCGCGGGCTACGAGCGAACCGGCGTGCGCGCCAGATACGGCCACGCCATGCGTCACATCAGGCGCCCATCCCGATCGTTGCTACGCTTTGGTTACGATCGGGATAGGGGGTTAAACATCCCACGCCAACGACGTGCGCGCCAGACACGGACAGGCCATGCGTCACATCAGGCGCACGACGGGTTGCCTTGGCGCCCGAGTGCGTCGCGCAACCGCTCCAGCACGCGCGCGGAAATCGGGCCTGCGCCATGCAGGGCAAGCCGCCGCTCGGTGGGGCTGTGCACGTCGATGCGGACCCCCAGGCGATCTTCCGGCAGCAAACCGGCGACGCGGTCCGCCCACTCCACGATCGACACCCCCCCCGCCTCGAAGTACTCCTCGGGGCCGAGCGACGCGAACTGATCGGGCTGCGTCAGGCGGTAGGTATCAAAGTGGTAGATCGGCAGGCGGCCGGAGTACTGCTGGATCAGCACGAAGCTGGGGCTGGAGACGAGCCGCGAGTCGGCGACGCCGAGCCCTTCGGCGATGCCGCGCACGAGCTGCGTCTTGCCCGCCCCGAGCGGCCCGACCAGGGCCAGCACCAGCCCCGGCTCGGCCGCCGCTCCCAGCGCGCGACCGAGCGCCAGGGTCTGCTCGGTGCTGTGCGACGTGACGATCAGGTCAGCATCGAAAGTGGTCATACCCGGCCGATTCCAGGGGAACGCGCACGCCGTCGCTTTGCTCGAGCACGATGCCCGAGCCGCTCGAGATTTCGCCGATCGCGCAGACGGGGACCGGCAGGGGTTGTTCGCGGACGAGCCGCCGGGCGTCATCGGGCGCCAGTGTGAAGAGCAGCTCGAAGTCCTCGCCATCGCGCAGCGCGTGTTCGAGCGGCGGCAGGGGATCGGCCATGCGCCGCGACGCATCACTGATCGGGATATCGGCCGCGCGCAGCACGGCCGCGCAACCACTCTCTGCGAGAATATGCCCCAGGTCGGCGGCCAGCCCGTCGCTCAGGTCGATCATGGCGTGCAACTCATAGCATTCGTGCAGCCGCAGCGCCTCGCGCACGCGCGGCGTGAAATCGAGGTGCTTGCCCAGGATGCTGCCGCCGAGCGTGCCGCTGACGAGGATCGTGTCGCCGACCCGCGCGCCGCCGCGCCGCACCGCGCCGCGCAGCGTCGTCTCACCGATCAGCGTGACGGCAACCACCAGCCCGTTCGGGGACGCGTTCGTGTCCCCGCCCGCGATCACCACGCCGTATTCGTCCGCACACGCCCGCAGGCCGTCGTCGAGCGCCTCGGCCAGAGCCGTGTCGACGGGGCGAGGCAGCGCCAGCGCCACCACGGCCGCGATGGGGACCCCCGCCATGGCGGCCATGTCGCTCAGGTTGACCGCCATCGCCTTGCGGCCCACGGCGCGCGCGCCGCACGCGGCGCGATCGAAATGGATGCCCTCGAGCAGCATGTCGGTCGTGACCAGGGCTTGGCGGCCGGGCGTGATGGCCACGGCTGCCGTGTCGTCGCCAATGCCGATCGGCACGCGGGCATCGCGCCGCGTGCGGCCGCGGATCCACGAGATGTAATCGAACTCGCTGGGCATTGCAGCCAGTTTGCGCTCTTCAGGCTCGAGGCTCAACGCCCTTAGCGCCGGCTGCTGAGGGAAGTGCTCTTGGGCGGCGTCAGCCGCAACGCCAGCTCCTGGCGGTCGCCGTTGCGCAGCAGGTGGATCGTGAGCGAGTCGGTCAGGGTGAATTCGGGCTGCGCGAGGATCCAGCCCAGGTCATCGTACTTGACGGTCGTCCACTTCTGTACGCCGATCAGGACGTCGCCGGTGCGGACGCCCGCCGCGGCGGCCGGACTGCCCGGCTGGACCTGGCCGATGTACAAGCCTCCCTCGAGCTGCGGCTGGAAGCGCTGCACCTGGTGCGACTCCATGGCCGACAGGCGCAGCCCCAGGCGCCGCCACACGAGGTCGGCGATCCCCTCGGACGCCGTGGGCAGCTCCTCGATCATCAGGTCGAGTGTCTGCTCCGTCTGGCCGCGCCGGACCACGACGAGC
>JBGPMX010000488.1:0-4579 GCA_041487215.1 Planctomycetia bacterium
CGGCGAGCTGGCGCTCATGGTCCATGCCATGGCCAAGATCCGCGCCAAGTACCCCGACCTCGTGCCGGAGAACGACCCGTCGCTCCAGAAGCTGACCGACCAGCTCCGCGCGGTCTGCCAGGACGGGTTCCACCCCGGCCGCCACGGCGGCCCGGACAACTACGAGGCGGGCTGCACCGCCATGGCGCTCACCGCCGCCGGCGGCGGCGAGTACCTGCCGGAAATCACCAACGTCGCCCAGTACATCCTCCAGAAACAACAGCCCAACGGCGCCTGGACGTACGACGGCACCAAGGCCGGTGACAGCTCGATGACCCAGTACGGCATCCTCGGGCTCTGGGAGGCGTCGGCCGGCGCCGGCGTGAAGGTCCCCAAAGAGGCCTGGGACCGCGCCGCCCAGTGGCTCGTCGCCAACCAGACCGCGACCGGCGGGTTCGCGTACCACCCCGAGGATCGGCAGGACGCGACCGACACGATGACCGTCGCCTCCCTGGGCAGCCTGTACATCTGCCGCGACCACCTGCCCGGCGGCAAGCCGCGCAACCGGCTCGGCGTCCTGCTCCCCGTCCAGGAAGCGACCGAAGCCTTCACTCCCCAGACCCAGCCGGCCCAGATGACGCGGGCGATCGAGCGCGGTACCGAATGGCTGCTCAAAAACTTCACGATCGATAACCCCAAGGAGGGAAACGGCCGCTGGAAGTATTACTACATGTACGCGTTCGAGCGGTTCGGCACGCTCTCCGGCCAGACCAAGTTCAACAGCACCGACTGGTACGCGAGCGGCGCGCAGTCGCTTCTTGCCGCTCAGAGCAAGTCCGGCGCCTGGCCGGGCATCCAGGACGGCGAGGAGGTGCAGACCAGCTTCGCCGTGCTCTTCCTGGTGCGTTCCACCAAGGTGTCCTTCCAGATCCACGAGCGGCGGCTCAGCCGCGGCACGCTCGTGAGCAACCAGGGACTGCCCAGTGACCTGAGCAAGCTCCAGCAGACCGGCGGGCAGCTCAAGGCCCAGGGACTACGCGGCAGCTCGGGCCAGCTGCTCGGCCTGATCGAGACCGGCAAGCCGGAGCAGCTCGAGGCGGCCGCCATTGGCCTGGTCGACACCATGTACCAGGAGAAGAAGAAGTGGACCGCGATCGGCAAGGAGGGGGACGCGCTGCGCAAGATGGTGGCGCCCGAGATGCCGGTCGAAGTCAAGCTTGCCGGGCTTAAGCTGCTGGCGCAGACGGGCGATTACCGCGTCGTGCCGCTGCTCATCGACGCCATGTACGACGACGAGGCCAGCGTGCAGCTCGCCGCGCGCGACGCGCTTTGCAAGATCAGCCGCAAGTTCAAGGGCTTCGGGTACCCGGCCGAGCCCACGCTCGACGAGTGGAAAGAAGAGATCGAGAAGTGGACGGCCTGGTACCGCTCCGTGCGGCCGGAGGGGCAATACGAGGACGATATCGATCTCAAGTAGCAATCCTGCGATGAGCGGAGAGCCGAACAAACCGGGGACACCCGCCGCCGAGCCCGCCCGGCCGGCCGAGCCGATGCTCGGGGTCACGCGCTATGACCGCGTCACCTCGTTCCTGATGTCGCTCATCCTCACCATCGGCCTCGTCACCTCGGCGCTCGGCGCCATCTGGGTCTCGAACCAGACCTGGATCGTCGACCGCGCGCCGCCGAAGATCGAGGTGGTCGACGTCATCGAGGACGTGGCCGGGGGCGGCTCCGAGGAGGGAGAGCTGGACAGCTCGCTCTACGCGCCCGGCCCCGAGGGCAGCGACGTGTCCAGCCCGAGCAGCCCGGACGACATCGTCTCCGATACCCAGGTGGTCGAGCAGGCGGTGGACAATCTGGTGAACGCGGTGGCAAGCGCCGCGGTGCAGATGGACCAGATGATGATGACCAGCGACATCGGCTCGTCCCACCTCCCCTCCGGCAACCCGCGCGGCAAGGGCCGCAAGCGAGCCCTGGGCAAGGGGCCGGGCGACGGCGGCGGCGTCAAGCGCCAGGAACGCTGGGAGATCACGTTCGATCCCGGGCAGACCGAACAGGAGTACGCCCGGCAACTCGACTACTTCCGCGTCGAGCTGGGCGTCATCGCGGGCAACACCATGCACATGGTCACGAAGCTGGCCAGCCCGCGGCCGGTCGCGCGCCAGGTGACCACCGGATCCGAGGAAAAGCGGCTTTACTTCTCGTGGCGCGGCGGCAGCCGCCGCCAGGCCGACCTCAACCTGCTCAAGAAGGCGGTCAGCGTGCCGCTCGACAACAACGCGATCACGCTCCAGTTCTACCCGGAAGACACGGTGCAGCTGCTCGCCCGCCTGGAACGCGAGTATGCGCAGACGCAGGGCAAGACACGGCTCGAGTTGATCCGCAAGACGAAATTCAACGTGAAGAAGACGCCGACCGGTTACTCGTTCGAGGTGGCCAAGCAGGAGTACTTCGGCGAGACGCCAACGCGGTGAAACGGTTGCCCTATGGGTGTGCAGGGAAGCAGGCGTTTCATCGCAAGCCGCAGGCGTGCGCGTCGGGAGCATGGGGCGCGCCGCAGAACGCGCACGCCTGCGGCTTGCGGTTCAACGACACGCCGACGCACCCGCGAGGGAAATACGAGCCCAACGCGCCGGCGCGGGAACCGCGCTGCCTGCGAGTTGTCGCTCGCGCGTCGGGCTACGACTACCGGAGACGGCCTGGGCCGGCTCCGGTCATGCGGATTGCATTCGGCGCTTGCTTGCTGACTGATCGAGCTTTTGTCCCGCAGCCCGTGAGGTCCCTATGGAACTGGCTTCTTGGATCGCACCTCTCGGCTCTTCCCTGAGCGCGCTCGCGCCCCTCTTCGCCATGCAGACGCACGAGGTGATCGCGCACTCCGGCAACATGGTCTACCTGCTCGAGGCGTATCTGGCGATCGCCGGAACGTACTACTCGGTTCTGCTGTTCCGCCGCACCAAGCAGAAGGCCTTCCGGTCGCTCGACGCGCGCAATGAGTTCCTGAACGCGATCCGCGAGCTGATGCGGTTGGACAAGTGGGACGACGCGCTCAAGCTGTGCAAGACGCCGCGCTACTGGCGCGTGGCGGTCCCCCAGCTGGTTGCCATGGCGATCCAGAACCGCAAGGACGACCTGGGCCGGATCAAGCGGAACCTGGTCATCAAGTTCGAATCGGACATCATCGCCTCCCTCGATCATCTCCTGTCCTACATCTTCACGTTCGTGCGCATGGGGCCCCTCGCCGGGCTGCTCGGCACGGTGCTCTCGATGATCGCCGCCTTCGCGCGGCTGGGCAGCTCCGGGCAGACCAAGGTGGATCCGGGCGTGCTGGCCAGCGACATCAGCCTGGCGCTGTGGGCCACCGCGTGCGGCCTGCTCATCGCCACGCCGCTGACGCTCGTGGGCAACGCGATCAACGTGCGCATCCGCAAGCTCGAGGACGCGTCGCAGGAAGCGCTCCAGCAGTTCATGGAGGACTTCGAGCGCGCGCCGGGCATGGCGCGGCGCGCGGCGCCCGCCCGGCAGCTGGTGGGAGACAAGGCCTAAAGGGCCCGCAGCGCACGGGAAGCCTGAACACCGGCCGCCACCGCGCGGGGACGGGGCGCGCTGCGACGGCCCTTCCACTTTCTGAGGATCGATGCCGTGTCCGCCAAGCACGTTTCCGAAGACCCCAACGAACCGGTCCACTTCACGGAGCGCGGCAAGTCGCGCAGCGGCGACTCCTCGCACATCGACATGACGCCGATGGTGGACGTGGTCTTCCAGCTGCTCACGTTCTTTCTGCTCGCCGTCAAGCGCGACAGCCAGGAACCGGTCGACGTGCCGCAAGTGACGGTGAGCAAGACGGTCGCGCAGGACGAGGCCACCTTCATCACGATCCTGGCGGCCCCGCCCGGCGCCGCCGAACCGACGATCTACGTGGGCGAGCGCAAGAGCGACCCAGGCCATTCAGTGTCCCTGGACGAAATCAAGCAGGAGGTCGAGGCGGGTATGCGGGCCAACCCGCCCCGCGCCAACGTGATCATCAAGGCGGAACGGCTGGTGTTCTGGCGCGATGTGCTCAAGGTGAGCCGCATCGTGGACAGTGTCCCGAACACCGTGCTGCACGTGGGGGTACAAGTACAGGACTAACATGAGCACCTGGGATATCCTGCACATCAAATCGCTGGACATCGAGCACGCCGTCGCGGAGGCAGACGTCCGGCTGGGTCTGGCCGAAGCGCGCCTCTCGCGCGACGACTGCGTGCGGCGGCCCGGCGAGGACCGTTGGTGGCACATCTACGAGCGCAGCGAGTTCCGAGAAGCCGACCATGACGCCGGCGCGCCGCCCGCCGTCGAGGAACCGCCACGCATCGACGAGGAGATGTCCCTGCGCGGCCTGCTGGCCGAGGCCGAGCCGCCGCAAGTGGCGTCCGTGCGGCGCAGTACGCCGAGCGCCAAACCCGTGCTGCCCTTGCGCGGCAAGATCCCCACGGCCCCCCTCCGGCCCAGCCCCGCCCCCGGGCCGCACGCGGCGACCATCGAGCTCGACGAGGGCCTGCCGTACCGCAAGAAGCATCGCGAGGCACAAGAAGAGCTCGATATGACCCCCATGGTGGAC
>JBGPMX010000489.1:0-4563 GCA_041487215.1 Planctomycetia bacterium
CCGATCAGCACCCAACCGAAGAAGACTTGCACCGCGCCTTTGAAGACTTATTGATCGACAAGAAAATGCTGCTCCGCCTGGGTCCGGCCATCAACTCCGGCCGCGGCATGTTTCTGTTCGGCGCGCCGGGCAACGGCAAGACGAGCATCGCCGAGCGGATCACGCGCTGCTTCGGATCGGACATCTGGATCCCGCGTGCGCTCGGGGTCGATGGGCTCATCATGCGGCTGTTCGATCCGGTGAACCACGAGGAGATCGAGGAGACGAGCAACTCGATGCTGCAGCAGGAGAAGGACCGTCGCTGGGTGCGGGTCAAGCGGCCAACGATCGTGGTCGGCGGCGAGCTGACGATGGCGGAGCTCGAGGTGCAGCAGAACCCGCTCACGAAGATCAGCGAGGCGCCGCTGCAGCTCAAGAGCAACTGCGGCACGCTGGTGATCGACGACTTCGGCCGCCAGCGTATGTCGAGCGCCGAGCTGCTCAACCGCTGGATCGTGCCGCTCGAGAAGCGTTACGATTTCCTGAACCTTGCGAACGGCAAGAAGATCCAGGTGCCGTTCGATCAGTTCCTGATCTTTTCGACCAACCTGCAGCCGAAGGATCTGGTGGACGAGGCGTTTCTACGGCGCATTCCGTACAAGATCCAGGTACCCGATCCGAGCCCGGACGCGTTCCGCAAGATGTTCGAGATCATGTCCTCGAAGCTCGGCTTCCCGCCCAGTGCCGAGGCCATGGAGTACCTGATACGCAAGCACTATCAGGAGTGCGGGCGGGCCATGCGATCCTGCCACCCGCGCGACCTGGTGCTGCAGACGCGGAACTACTGTCTGTACCATCGCCGCCCGCTCGCGCTGACCACCGAGGCGCTCGACTTCGCGGTCGAGAACTACTTCACCGTGCTCTAGAACGGCGCGGCCTCGGGGCGGTCCGAGTAGTTTTCGAAGCGGGTGCACTCGTTCAGGAAGGTGAGCTTGATTTCGCCGGTCGGGCCGTTGCGCTGCTTGGCGATGATCACATCCGCGACGCGCGGGTCGGCGTCCTTGTCGTGCAGCACGGGGCGGTGCAGCAGCACCACGACGTCCGCGTCCTGTTCGATCGCGCCCGACTCGCGCAGGTCGGAGAGCCGCGGTTTGCCCCCCTCACGCATCTCGGGGGACCGGTTGAGCTGGCTGAGTGCGATGACCGGCACTTGCAGTTCGCGTGCGATGATCTTGAGGCGGCGGCTGATCTGCGAGATCTGGTCCTGCCGGCTGTCGCGCCGGTTGTCCGCCTCGATGAGCTGCAGGTAGTCGATCACGATGAGCTGGATGTCGTGCCGCATCTTGAGCCGCCGCGCGGAGGCCGCGATCTGCAGCATGGTGCGGCCGGGTGTGTCGTCGATGAAGACGGGGGCGGGGCGCAGCTCGCTGGCCGCGTCCATGAGCTTGGAAATGTCACCGGAGCCGAGCCGGCCGCTGCGCAGCTTGTGCCCGTTGAACCGCGCCTGCGCGCAGAGCATTCGCTCGGTCAGCTCGATCTTCGACTGCTCCAGGCTGGCGATGAATACCCCCTTGCGCTCCTCGACCGCGATGTGCTGCGCGATGTTGAGTGCGAAGGCGGTCTTGCCGACGCTGGGCCGGGCGGCCACGATGATCAGTTCCGACTTCTGGAGCCCGCAGGTGAGCTCGTCGAGCTCGACGAAGCCGGTGAGCAGGCCGCTCATCGCGCCGCCGCCCTGCTCGGTGCGCTGGTGCAGGCGATCGAAGGCCAGGGCGAGCACGTCGGCCACGTGGTGCGTCTCGCCGACGCTCCGCGTCTCGGCGATCTCGAAGATCCGCTTCTCCGCCTGGTTCAGCAGCTCGTCGGCCGATTCGGCCTGGCCGTACGCCTCGCGGAGGATCTCGGTCGACGCGTGGATGAGCCGTCGCGCGACCGCCTTCTCACGCACGATCTTCGCGTAGTACTCGGCGTTGGCCGCGGTGGGGATCGAGTCCAGGATGTCCGCGATGTACTCGGTGGTCAGCTCGCCCTGGCCGGCGTTGTCGAGCCGACCGCGGCGCTTGAGCTCCTCGCGGAGGATCAGGCTGTCAACGTTCTTGCCGTCGTTGTAGAGGTCGACGACGACCTGATAGATCTTCTGGTGCGCGTCGCGCAGGAAGCACTCGGGCGTAACGAGCTGCACGACGTCGTGGATGACCTCGTTGTCCAGCAGCATGCTGCCGAGTACCGCCTGCTCCGCCTCGATGCTCTGCGGCGGCAGGCGGTCGAACAGGCTGGTGTCGCTCGGCGCGGTGGCCATGCGGAATCGTCCGTGACGAGGGGGGACGCGGATCGGTGATCAGCGACGCAGGTCGGTGATCCGTGGTCGCTGAACGGTCCGGGATCGGCTGCGCGGCTGCCGCTCAGGTTGCCTTCTGCCCGCTGCCGGGGACGACCCAGACCTTGATCTCGGTCTCGATATCTTCGGCGAGGTGCAGCTTCACGGCGTAGAGCCCGAGCTCCTTGAGGGGTCCTTCGAGCCGGATCATGGCGGCCTCGATGGACAGCTTCTCCTTCTGGAGCACGGCGGCGATCTCGTCGGCGCCGACGGATCCGTAGAGGTGCCCTTCGGGGTTCGCGTTGGCCTCGATGCTCACGCTGTGCTTGGCCAGCTCGCGTGCCAGTTTTTCGAGGTCTTCGCGGTGGGCGAGTGCCAGCTCGGTGGCCTTTTTCTTCTGGCGTTCGATGATGCGAACGTTATGCGGGTTGGCGCGTGTGGCCAGTCCCTGGGGAAGCAGGTAGTTGCGCGCGTAGCCCGGCTTGACCTCGACCACATCTCCCTGGTTGCCGAGTCCGGAGACGTTCTTGGTGAGCAGAAGCTCGATGCCGCCGCGCGGGCCTTTCATCGCCTGGTGGGCGCGTTTCTTAGCCATAGAAGATCGTCCTCAGAATGGAATCTCGCCGTGGGGTGGCGCGGGTTCACCGAAGTCCTCCGGCGGGGGGGCTTTGCCCGTCTCGCTCCCCTTGCCGGAGCGGTCAAGAAACTGCATGCGCTCGCCGACCACTCGGAGCTTGCTGCGTTTCTGCCCCTCCTTGTCCTGCCACTGATCGAGCTGCAAGCGGCCCTCGATGAAGACGAGCTTCCCCTTGCTGAGGTACTCGCCGGCCAGCTCGGCCTGGCGTGCCCAGAGCGTGACGTCGACGAACGTCGCCTCCTCGTGCTTCTTGCCGTCCGGCCCGGTCCAGTTCCGGTTGATCGCCAATCCGAAGTCGGCGACCGCCGTCCCGCTCGGAATGTAACGCAGCTCGGGATCGCGCGTGAGGTTGCCTATCAGGAAGACCTTGTTGAGATTCGCCATTCGCCGAGCCCTCCTTTGCAGGTGCCAGTCAATGCTCTGCACGGGAAATCCGCGCGGCCGCTGCTCGCTCGTGCTCGGCGACAGGCTAGCAAGCTGCTCGGCGCCGTGCAAGCACGGCCCGTGAGGAGTGTGCTCGTGTCAGCGGCGCGTCCGTGAGGCTTGGCGCAGGGCGGGCGCGCGCGCCCGGCAAGACGACGCCCTTGGAAGACTTGCGTGGCGTGCCTACTCGGCGTGCCGCCGCCGCCCGTTCTCCGGTGTGCGCTGCTCGCGCGCGGCTTCCCCGCTTCCCGGCGGCGGCGGCTCGTGCGGCGCCATCGCCTGCGCCACCAGCTGGTCGACCAGTTTCGGCTCGACCTTGAGCACGAGTTGCCGGAGCACGGTCTCGTTGATGCGGCAGTCGTTGTCGATCTTCGAGATGCTCGGCCCCTCGGCGCGGAAGTACGTGAGCAGGTACATTCCCTTCTTGTGCCCCTTGATCGGGTACGCGAACCTCCGCTCGTCCCAGGGCCGGGTGGCGATGATTTCCGCCTGATGTCGTTCGAGGATGCCGTGCACCAGTTTGGTGGCATTGTTCCAATCCCCGCTGGTCTTGCCGCTGTCGAGGAGGAACATGCCTTCGTAAACGTTGCGAGCCACGGTGTTCTCCTTGGAACCAGGTCGTCTTAGTTGAATCGGTTCATGCACTCGTGCACGCCGCAGCGGCACCACACGCCCACGGCGTCCGCCGCGCGGCCGACCGCCTCGTCGATGACCGTTTGCTCCGCGTCGCGGAAGCGCTCGAGCACGAAGTCGGCGCGATCACGCCGCTCGGGGAGCGGGCCGATGCCGACGCGCAGCCGGTGGTACTCGGTCGATCCGAGCTCGTCGGCGATGCTGAGCAGCCCCTTCTGCCCGCCGTGCGAGCCGTCCGGCCGGATGCGCAGCGTGCCGAGCGGGATGTTCAGGTCGTCGCAGACGACGAGCAGCTGGGAGGGCTCAAGGTCGTAGAACTCCAGGGCCTGGCGAACGGAGCGGCCCGAGAGGTTCATATACGTTTCGGGCTTGAGCAGCAGGACCTTGTCGCCGTCGATCCGCATGCTCGCCGCTTGCCCTTCGAACTGGTGCCGGAAGGATGCGGGCTCGTGCCGGTCCGCCAGGCAATCGATGACCGCGTAGCCGACGTTGTGGCGAGTCCGCTCGTACTTGCGTCCGGGATTGCCGAGTCCCACGACGAGTTTCATGGGGGGTCCGGGGTCGACGTCGAGAG
>JBGPMX010000490.1:0-4562 GCA_041487215.1 Planctomycetia bacterium
GGGACGCGAGGTCGTCTGGCAGCACGTCAAACAGCACGTGGGCGTCGAGCAACACCCGGCCCGCCTCGCGAAATTTCTCGAGCGGCCCGAGATCTCCCGCGTGCACCGCCTGCCGCGGAAAAAGCAGGACCGCCTCCGCGTGGGACCGATCTGCCCGAAACACGGCGTCGTACCGTTTGAGGAACTGGTAATACCGCGTGAGCACCTCGCGCCCGGCCGGCTTGGTGAAGTCCGCGTAAAAACCCATGGGCGCTCCGCCGTTTGCCGCCAGCTCGGCGATCGCCGCCCGGATGCGCGTCTGCTCGTACTTGCCCAGCGTGTACGGCTTATCGGCGAACGCGCCGCGAATGTAACGCGCCTGCAGCGTCGCGTCTCCCAGGAAGCCGCGCTTCAGTTCGGTCGTGTTCGCGCTCCCCCCCGTGCTGTACCAGAGATAGTCCTCGTCGCGTCCCCAGAGCTCGGCAGGCAACAGGCAGCGCTCGTCACCGCTCAGCTGCGAGAAGTCGCCCAGGTGGTTCCATTGCGCCACGATCAGATCCGGCTTGATCGATCGTCCGTAACGCACAAAGACCTCGTCGAACACTTCCTTGTTGGAGATTTGCGAGAAGCGGAGCATCTCGCGCCGCAACGGCGTGGACTGAGCGGGATCGTGCCACGAAACCAGTTCCGCGAATTCGTGCCGGCCGAGGTCCTCGATACCGAAGCGCCGCCGCAGCTCGTCGGGGCCGAACCGGTCCTTCAGGTACTGGCGGAAGCCGCGCACGCAGTGTTCGCACAGGCAGTCGTGGCGGTAGAAATAGTTGGCGACGTAGCCGTCCACGCCCAGCTCGATGCCGCGGTGCACCCACGCCTTGAGAACCTTCTGCCACGACGGATTGCGCAGGCACGCCCAGTACTCGTTCATGCCGCCGATGGCGTAGGTGCGATCCCGAATAGGCGTGCCATCTTTCTTTCGTTCCAGAAGCGCCATCGGGTCGGCTTCGGGTTTCGGACCCAGGACCGATTCGTCCCAGAGGTCACGATAAAAACGGAAGAACCCGCGCGGGCCTTCCGGAGAATCCGGATCGCCGACCAGGAACTCCACGTTGAGATGACCGACCACCTTGACCCCGGCCGCGTGCAGTTGCCGATTGAGCTCGGCGAACCAGGCGGAGGCCGGTTCGATGCCGCGCACCGGGAAGTGGGACGGGTACCCCTTGTACTCGGGCGTGTGAACCAGGCTCCAGAAATGCGCGCCGTATTCGCCGACCTGCACCAGCTCCGGTTGCGCTTCGCGGACAAACTCCAGGTACTCGGGGCGATCGTAGTCCGTCCAGTGCGCCAACATCCGTGTGAACTCGAACCGCGCTTCGGTCTGGCCGAGCGCGCTCGCACCAACGAACAGCGAAACCAGGCAGGGAGCCCAGATCATGCCGCTCTTGTTGCGCGGATACCCCCCCTTGTCCCCCCCTTGGCAAGGGGGGGAAGGGGGGGTATCCGCCTGAAGGGGGGGGATATCCGCCGCCCGAGGCGCAAACGTTTCGTCGGGATCGCTGATCGGCTCGAGCGCGCAGATGTTATTTGAACGATGCCGCATCCGGATTCCCCTCCGCGATCAGGTAGGCCAGCATGTCGAGGATCTGATCGCTCTCGAGCACATTCACGATCTCCGCCGGCATGTTGGAGCTCGCGGATTTCTGACGCTCGGCGATGTCGGCCGTGGCGACGCGAACCAGGTCGTCCTTGCCCGCGCCGGTGCGAATGACGATGTCGCCCCTCTCCTCGCGCTCGAGCCGCCCGCTGATGACCCGGCCGCTCGTCAATGCGAACAGGTAGCTAGCGTACTCGTCGGCGACGACCTTCGATGGTTCCAGAACGGATTCCAGCAGCTCGCGTTTGCTCAGGCGTTTGCCCACGCCGGTCAGATCCGGGCCTACCGTGCCCCCCGCCCCGGCGAAGCGGTGACACTCGGCGCAGCCGACCTTTTCAAAGGCCTGCTTGCCGGACGCGGCCGAGCGTCCCGCATCGAGCGCGTCCAGTTTTGGCACGAGATCATCCATCGACCACGCGCGAACGAAGACGTTTTCCGGTTTCATCTGCCGGATCCACTCGCGCATGAGCTCCACGGCGCGCTGATCCACCGCCGACGTAACGAGCGGCGGCATCTGGCCTGTGCCGCGCCGAGCGATGCGGTAAAGCAATATCGACGCGCCGGGATCGCCGGGCGCCACCAGCATGGCGTTGCTGATTGCGAAAGAATCATGCTGCGGGCGGGCGCCGATGAGGTTCATCTTGTCGCGTGACCGGGTGAACTCGAGCTCCATCTTGGCGTTGCCCCCGCCGGCATCCACGTGGCACACCGAGCAGTTGGTGTGCAGGTAGGAACGGGCCCGCTGATCGAGATCCTCATTCGAGTCATAGGGATCGACCAGTCTGGCCGACGATTTTGCCGACTTGTCCGAGAACTCGGCGAACACGCCGCGGCGGTCGAGCTCGTCCAGTTGGTTGGCGCTGCGGCCGCCGTAATCCCGTTCGCGGTTCATTTCGAGCGTGCTCAGGCCGAGCACGAAGTTGGCCGCACGCGAGTGGCAAGTGAGACATTCGGCGCGGCTGGGAATGCGCCAGCGCCGCGTGCCGCCGGCGACCGCGACGGGGTCGGGTACCTTTTGTGCGAAGCACCCTTCGGGCCGTTCCGGCAAAAGGTACCCGACCCCTTTTCCGACCGGCACTGCGATGTCCTCCCCCTCTTTGCCGACGAGCCACGCGTCCGTCTGCTCGTCGTTCCAGCGGTACGTGTAACCGGCCCACTCGCCCTCCTGCTTGAGCAGCACGCGGGTCTCGATCCGGCGCGGCGCAGCGATGCCCGCCGGCTCGGTCTCGAGGAAGAGCGTCTGGACGAGCGCCGTGCCGTCCGGGCAGGCCCAGCTCTGGGAGGAGCGGTAGGTGATCTTCGACGCGCCGGGCAGAGCGATGAAGCGGTCCGCCGCGGCGCCATCGGCCCAGCCCGCGGCGTTCACCGAGTACGGGATCAGGCCGGAATGCACGCGATACTCGCTCGTCGAAACGAACAGGCCCGTGTCGCTCAGGCGAGTGGGGAAGCTCGCCGTCGAGGTCACCGCAGGCCGCGGAACCACGCGGTAGATCCCACCGCCCAGGTCGGCCACGAGCAGCTCGCCGCGCTGATCGACCCGAAACGCCACAATCTGAAGCGACGTGTCGGCAAGCTCGCGCTGCCATACCAGGTGCCCGTCGCGGTGCCGAGCGGCCGCAATGACACCGGTGGAATAGTCGCCGTAAATGTACGCGCCGTTCAGCTCGGCGAGCCTGTCACCGTAGTACACGACGCCGCCGGTCAACGAGCGGAACTCCGAGTGATGGTGCTCGATGGTCGGCGGCACGATCGGTGTCGGGCCGCGTTTGCGGTTGGAATAGAACGGATGGCTCCCTTCATAAACGCTCCACCCGAAGTTGTCGCCGCGGTGAACCAGGTAGGCCGTCTCCCAGAGGTCCTGCCCGTTGTTGCCGACCCAAACGTCACCGGTCTTGGCGTCCACCGACATGCGCCACGGGTTACGGAACCCGTAGGCCCAGATCTCAGGCCGCGCGCCGGGCAGGTCCAGGAACGGGTTATCGGGCGGGATCGCGTACGGCCGGTCCGCGGCCGGATGGTCGACGTCGATACGAATCAGCGTGGCGAGCAGGTTGCTCACATCCTGGCCGCTGTTCCAGGTGTCCGAATCGCTGGTGCCGTCCCCGGCGGTGATGTAGAGCATGCCGTCGCGTCCGAAGGCGAGATCCCCCCCATCGTGCCCCATCGAACGCCATTCGATGATGATCTTTTCCGAAGAGGGGTCGAGCCGAAACGGCGGCTGCCGCGACACCGAGAACCGCGAGACTCGGTTGGTGCGCTCCGGAGCGCCGAGCGGGCCGTTGTAAAAAACGAAGACCTGGCCGGAACTCTCGTACGCCGGGTGGAACGTCAGCGCATAGATCAACCGGCTATCCAGCTCCAGCAGCGTCTCCAGCGCGTCCGTGTCCGGGTCATCCCGCAGCCGCACGATCCGGCCGGGGCCGAGCTTATCTCCCCCTTGCAGTACGACCCAGAGCTTGTCACTGCCCGGCTCCGGCGCGATATACATCGGCGCCTTCCAGTCGATCTTCGTGAATGTCTTCTCCACCGTGTAGGGGAGTGGCGGCTCGGGAGAGCCGACGAGGCGCGTGTTGATCCACGGCGTGCGCGTTTGCGCCGCCGGATCGGCGGCGGCCGCGACGCCATCGCGCGGTTCGTCCGGCAAGGAAGACGGGGGCCTAACGACAAGGACGATCGCGGCACAGGCCGCGGCGAGGCGCAAAGGCATGAGGGAACTCTCCGAAACGATCCAGACTAAGTTATCCGGTCTAAAACCGATGTTCTCACCAAATCCGGTCTGAAACCGGATGCTCTTACCCTCACGGCGGCGGCGGATGTCCCTCACCCCGGGCGCCCCACACCCCCCCCCCACACCCCCCCAGTTACGCGCGGGTGTCCCACCCCCCCCCAGCCTTTAACCCCGGTCAACCCGGCGAAAAACCACCCAAAACCC
>JBGPMX010000491.1:0-4558 GCA_041487215.1 Planctomycetia bacterium
CGCGCCAGCCCTTCGGCGCCCCATCGCGCAAACAGCGCGATCAGCACCTCCGTATCCGAACCGGTTCGGAACGGGTAGTCGTTGAGCTCGCGGCGCAGCTCCGCGTAGTTGTACACCTCGCCGTTGAAGACGATCGCGAGCCGGCGCTCCGCGTCGCAGAACGGCTGCCCGGCAGCCGCTCGGCTATCGACGATCGCCAGCCGAGTGTGCAGGAGCTCCACGCGTCCGTCCGGGGTCTGCCACTCGCCCCAGGAGTCGGGTCCACGCCGACGCAAGAGTGGGAGCGCCGCCCTCAGGGAGACGCCGCGCCCGGCTCCTGGCCCGCTCAGCCGGTTCACGCGTCCGATGAATCCACACATATCAACGAGGCGGCGCCATGTGGCGCACGACGTGCGTCATCTGCGCCGGGGTGAGCTCGGGATAGATCGGCAGGCTCAGGCATTCGGCGGCCCACGCCTCGGACTCGGGCAGCGGAAGGGTGCTCGGGTGGAGATGCCGGTATGCGCCGAGCTGGTGGACCGCGCAGGGGTAATGAATACCCGCTTGCACGCCGTTCTCCTGAAGACGCCGCAGGCACAAATCACGGTCCCGCACGCGCAGGACGTAGAGATGATAGACGGCCCGATCCCCCGCTCTGTCCACCGGCCGGCGCAGATCCGTGCGATCGCCCAGGAGACGTTCGTAGGCGGCTGCGTGCGCGCGGCGCTCGTCGTTCCACGCCTCGAGGTATTTCAGCTTCACGCTCAGCACCGCCGCCTGCATGGTGTCGAGCCGGCTGTTCAGGCCCGGTTCTTCGTGGTGGTATTTGCGGCGCGATCCCCAGTTGCGCAACAGCCGCAGCCGGTCGGCGAGCGCGTCGTCGTTCGTCGTGATCGCCCCGCCGTCTCCGTAAGCGCCCAGGTTCTTACCCGGATAAAAACTGAACGCCGCGGCGTGCCCGAGCGACCCCGCTCGGCGTCCCTGGTAGCACGCGCCGTGTGCCTGGGCCGCGTCCTCGATCACGCAGAGCCCGAACTCGGCCGCAACGGCCAGGATCGCGTCCATGTCCGCGCAGCGGCCGTACAGGTGGACCGGTACGATCGCTTTGGTTCGGGACGTCATGACCGCCCGTATGCGATCCGCGTCGATAAGGCCGTCGTCGCGGCGCACGTCGACAAGCACCGGGCTCGCGCCCGCCAGGGTGACGCCAAGCGCCGTGGCAACGAAGGTGAACGCAGGCAGGATCACCTCGTCCCCGGCCCCGATCCCCATCCCGCGGAGGATGAGGTGCAAGGCATCCGTGCCGCTGGCTACCCCGATCGCGTGCCGCACGCCGCAGAATTCGGCGAACGACCGCTCGAACTCCCCCAGCGGCGGTCCCAGGATGAAGCAGGTCTCGGCGAGCACGCGATGGATGGCTTCGTCGATCTCCGGTTGGATCGCGGCGTACTGCGCCTTGAGGTCGACCAGGGGGATCGGCAGCCGCACGGCGTCGCATGGCCGCGCGGCCCGGTCCAAGGTGGGGCTCTTCATCGTCTGCGCGTTCTCGTGCGTACTGCTCAAAGCGGGAGCTACTCCTCAGCCTAGGTCCCGTCACTCTTCCGTGACAGGTGAAGGCGTGTCATCCTGAGCGGAGCGAGGCACGAGCGGAGCGAAGGACCTTGGTCCGACGAAGGGAGATCATCGGCACGCAATCACGGCCGACTCGTTACACTCGCTGTCCGTGGTACCGATGCAACCCCTTGTTCGGGTGGGTCCGCGCTGTGCGCTTCAGCCCGCGAGCCGGTACGCGGGCGGAGCCATGGCGGGCGGCGGCGCCGCGGCGAGGCCGGGGGGCGATGCGAGCGGGACCAACCGAGACCCCTCACGCATGGACTGGTCCGCCGCCTCGAGCGCGCGCAGTACGCGGATCGCATCCGCGCCGCTGTTGATGGCCTGCGCACGCCCGTGAACACAATCGATGAAGTGAGCGCACTCGGCCGCGAGAGGCTCCGGGCCGCTCATGTGCGGAATCACCACGTCGCCGTGACGCACGAGCATGCGGAACGAGCCGAATGTGTCCGAATAGTCGGCTGCGCGGTGCACGTTCACGGTCTTGTGGTAGACCCGGAGCGGCTCGTTCAAATCCATATCGTTCCAGACCGCCATGCGGTGGGCGCCCACGACGGTGATCTCGCGCACCTTGCGCGGGTTCAGCCAGCTGGCCTGCACGCAGGCAAGGATGCCGTCCGGGTAGTCGAAGCATCCCAGCACAACGTCTTCGATCGGCGGGTTCAAATAGGCGCGGCCGTGCGCGGTCACGGCAATCGGGTCGGCGTCGAGCCAGTAGTTCAAAATGCTCAGGTCATGGGCGGCGAGGTCCCATAGCGCGTTTACGTCCGTTCGGAACGGACCGAGGTTGGTCCGCGTCGAGTAAATGTAGCGGACGGCGCCAAGCTCGCCCGAGTGAATAAGCGCTCGCACGGCACGCACGCCGTTGTTGAACAGGAAAATGTGCCCGACCGCCAGGACTTTGCCCCGGCTCCGCGCCAGCGCAACAAGTTCTTCCCCCTGGGCCAGGGTGCGGCAGAGCGGCTTCTCGACCAGGACGTGCTTGCCCGCTTCCAGCGCCGCTCGGGCCAGCTCGTAGTGCGAGCCGACCGGCGTGGCGATCACCACCGCGTCCGCTTCCGAATCCGACACAGTGGCCAGCGGGTCGGTGCTCGAGCGGGTCACCGAGGGGATGTTCGTCCGCACCAGGGCGATCCGCTCGGGCGAGACATCGCAGACGGTGCGCACGCGGCTTTCCGGGTGCGTTGCGAAAACGCGCACCAGATTCGGGCCCCAGTGCCCGACTCCCACGCAGTTGACGACAACCATGGACGATGGCTTCCTGATTAGTGTGTTACTGCTTGACGCCCAGCCCGAGCAGGAAGACGGGGCGCAGAATGTCCCACCAGCCGATCACCGGCCGCATCTTGGTGTTGCCCAGCTGTTTCGGCGGATAGATCTTTGTGCACGGGACTTCGGTGTGGCGACAGCCGCAGACCAGCATCTTGAACAGCAGGTAGACCTCCAGGCCGTAACCGTCCAGCCAACGCTGGTCGAGCCGGATGCGGCCATTGCGCAGGCGGGAGAGACGGATGGCGCGAAAGCCGTTGGTCGTTTCGCTGAGTTTCTTGCGGGTGAACAGGCTCATCAGCCAGGGGTGCAGCCGGGTCGCCAGTTTGCGGTAGAACGGCATGTCCCCGCCGTATGTGCCGCCACGCAGGTAGCGCGACCCGACGACGAGGTCGAAGCCGCGGCGGCAGATCGGGTCCAGCAGATGGGGGATCTCGGCCGGCTCGTCCTTGTTGTTCCCCGCCATGATGACGGCGATCTCGAACCCTTCGGTCTCGGCCTTGCGCAAGCCGTGGCGTAGCGCCGCACCGACCCCCATCATCCGGCCCAGCGAGAGGACCTCCGCCCCCGCGGACCGGGCGGCCCAAGCCGTCGCGTCCGTGGAACCATCATCGACGACCAGCAGAGTGTCGACGATGTCGCGCGGGGTTCGTCGCACGACGTGCCCGATCTTGTGCTGTTCGTTGTACGCCGGAACGATCGCGATGATTCGGTGCCCCAGGTACATAGCGGCCCTCCACGCGTTACGCGGCCGCGCGTTGCCGCGCGGTGAACTCGTCCAGTTCCGCCAAAAATCGCGCCCGGTACTCGCGCCAGGTCCAAGCCTCAGCCTTGCGTCGCGCGGCGCGGCCCATCTCGACGCGTTCGAGCGGGTGCGAGAGCACCCAGTCCAGGCGCGCCGCCAGCTCGTCGTCGTCGCCGAAATCGTGCAGCAGCCCTTCGCGGCCCGGTTCGATGAACCCCTCGGCACCGCTGTTCCGGCTGACCACGATCGGTACGCCGCACGAGAGCGCCTCGAGAATCACTGCCGCGCATCCCTCCGCAGCCGCGGGGAGCACGAACAGGCAAGCCGCGCGGTACTCGGCGGCGAGCGCCGAGCGATCGAGCCGCCCGGCATGCTCGTAGCAGCCGCGGTAATCCGCGAGGAAACGACGGGACAAGCACATGTCACCGACCAGGCGAAGCCGAAAATGCCGGTACGCCTTGAGCCGCCGCCACACGCGCAAGAGCCGGTGCGTGCCCTTGCGCACGCCGAGATGGGCGACGTGCAGGACCACAGGGGACCGCCGCCGCTCGGCCCCGGATCCGCGTGGACCCGCCCATGAATCGTCGCAGCCCGACGGCAGCACCACGATCCGCTCCGCCGCATAGCCCTCTTCCACCAGGGAGCGGCGTACGAACGCCGAGCCCACCACGATAAGGTCCGCGGCGGACAGTTCCTGGCGCTTGCGCTGCGTCCGCCGCGGCGTGAAGACGCTGCGCGTGCCGGGCAGCGTGCAGATATTCGGAAAAAGCGCCTCCTCCCGCTCGAGGATTCTTCGGACGGTCGTGTGGTGTGCGGTCGGCAAATCATAGACCGTCCGCGCACCGACCTGCTTCGCTCTTTGAAAGCTGCTCAGGCAACCGTCCTCTCTTCCGAGGACCAGCGCGGTTCCCTCGGGGATAGCGCGGCGGGTGGCGAGGCGGTCGATGGCGGCGA
>JBGPMX010000492.1:0-4554 GCA_041487215.1 Planctomycetia bacterium
ACTACGGTCCGGTAGGGGGTGAGCTGTCCGTGGGCGGGGCGAGCGCGCTGGCGACGGCCTGGCTGAAGCACGCCGCGCACGCCGCACGGCTCGAGGGCCAGCAGGCAGAGCTGTCGGCGGCGCTGCGCGAGCAGGCGGTGCGCGCCGATGCCAGGCTCGAGGCGGCGAAGATGGCCGGCCTCGCCGAGATGGCGGCCGGCGCCGGCCACGAGATCAACAACCCGCTCGCGGTCATTTCCGGCCGGGCACAGCTGCTCATGAGCGAAGAGACGGAACCGCGGAGGCGCAAGGCGCTCAAGACCATCACCGCCCAGGTCGAGCGGATCCACCGCATGATCGTCGACCTCATGCTGTTTGCCCGGCCGCCCGCGCCGGCGCTCAAGCCGGTCGCCCTGGGCGACGCCGTCGACCGAGCGGTTGCGGCGGTCAAGGCGGACGCCGAGGAGCGAAAGATCACCGTCACCGCCGCGATCCCCGCCGATCTGCCGCTCGTCTCTGCCGATATCGATCAGCTGGCCTCGGCCATCGGCTCGATCGTCCGGAACAGCCTGGAAGCGATCGAGGCGGAGGGAGCGGTGCGCATCACCGCGCAGCCTGCGGACGAGTGCCGCGTCGAGCTGCGCATCTCGGATACCGGCCCCGGCATCTCGGACCCGCAGCGGGCGCACATCTTCGAACCGTTCTTTTCCGGCCGGGACGCTGGCCGCGGCCTGGGCATGGGGCTCCCGAAGGCCTGGCGGGTCGTCCAGAACCATCAGGGAGAGATCGCCGTCGAGCCTGCTCCAACGGGCGCGACACTCGTCATCCGGCTGCCACAGCTCTCCCCGGCCGCCGCCGACCAGCGCGCCTGCGCGTGACATCCGAGTTCAACCGCCCGCCGGGCTTCCGCTAGAATACCATGCACCGTCGCTGCGCGAGGTTCTGCCCTTGATACGCGCTCCGCTTCTCGTTGGGACACTCCTGCTGCTCGCCGGCATGCCGACCGGCGTGGCTGCCCAGACGCTGCCGGCCGCCACGAACCTCCGCGAGCGGCATGCGAAGCTCCGCGTACGCTGGGTCCATCAGGCCGAGCAGGCGGCGGACCAGCTCCAGGCCAAGGGACAGCTGTCCGACGCGCTCGCCATCCGCAGCCGGATCGAGCCGCGTGCCACCGAGCTCATCTCCATCCCGCTCGTGGACACCCGCTCGGAGTCCCCCGTGCCCGGTTCCGCGGGCCGCCGCAGCACCTGGCCGCGCGAACTCGATCGCGCGCGCAAGAAATACGCCAAGGACCTGTTCGACCTGGCCGCCTCGGCGTACCGCGTGGGGGAGATCTCGACCTGTTACGAGCTGCTCTGCGACGTGGTCGAGCACGATCCGGACCACGGGCCCGCGCGCAGCTTGCTGGGCTACACCCGCCTCGGCGATCAGTGGGTGACTCCTTACACGGCGGCCAAGCTCAAGAGCGGCCAAATCTGGGACCCCCGGTTCGGCTGGGTGCCGAAAACGCAGCGCGCGCGGTTGGAAGCGGGCGAGCAGCTCTGGAAGAACGAATGGCTCCCCGCGGAGCAGGTGGCGCGTTACCGCAGCGAGTGGGCAAATGCGTGGGAGATAGAGACGGAGCACTATCTGATCCGCACCAACGTCAGCCTGGAACGCGGCGTGGCGTTCGCCGAAAAGCTCGAGAAGCTCTACCAGGTGTTCTTCCGCCTGTTCGCCGGGTTCTTCACACCGCGCGAACAGCTCGCCGCGCTCTTCGAAGGGCGTGGCCGCCGGGACGGAGTTGCGCGGCTGAGCGACGCCATGAAAAACCACCGGCGGTTCCGCGTGAACTTCTACGCCAGCGCCGAGCAGTACACGGAGGCCGTGCGCGGGCACGTGCGCGGCAGCGTCGAAGGGACTACGGGCATCTACGTGCCCGGAACACGCACCGCCTACTTCTTCGCGAATCAGGAGATGGACGAGGCGACGGTCATCCACGAGGCGACGCACCAACTCTTCTCCGAGAGCCGCGAGCACCGCCAGGGGATCGGCAGCGAAGGGAACCACTGGGTGATCGAGGGGATCGCCTGCTACATGGAGTCGTTCCGCGACCGGGGCAATCACATCGAGCTGGGCAGCTGGGAGACGCCGCGGCTCGAGATCGGCCGCGCACGCATTGTGGAGCAGCAGACCTACGTGCCACTCGACAGGCTGGTGCGCATGGGCATAGACGATTTCCGCGGCCCGTCGATCTACGCTCTCTATTCCGAGTCCGCCTGCGTATGCCGCTTCCTGATGCATTACGACGACGGCGTGTACCGCGACCCCCTTGTGAAGTACCTGGAGGCCGTGTACACGGGGCGAGCAACCTACGCGACCCTCTCGGAGCTCACCGGCGTCGATTTTTCAGCGCTCGACCGTCAGTGCCGAGCCCATATCGAAGCGGGCGAAAATTGAGCAAATTGAGCTGTCGAGTGGTTGAATCGTTGAATGGTTGAAGGCGCGGTTACTCGCCGACGTACGGCAGCAGAGCCATGAAGCGGGCGCGCTTGACCGCCTCTTGCACGGCACGCTGGAACGGGGCGCAGTTGCCGCTGCGCTTGCGGTTGAAGAGCTTCCCCTGGTTCGTGCACATCTTCTTGAGCAGCACGATGTCCTTGTAGTCCACGTAGGCTGGACGGGGGCAGCCCTGGGGCGTGCAGAAGCGGCAGCGGTTCTTGCGGGTCTGTCCCATTCTCTTGCGAGGCATCAGCAACTCCTGGGTCGAAAAGCGACACGCTAGCAAGTGCACGGGCGAGCGTCAAGGCAGGCGGCGCGGGGGCGGGGCTGAGCGATGTCGCGGAGCGACGAGACCTTCGGGCGCATCCGCTCACGCCTCGGTCGCCAACTGAGCGAGCTCCGTCTGAGATGTTGCGCCCTTCGGCGTCCGGTCCGCCTCGCGGAACAAGATCGCAAAGCAATCCGTGCCGACCTGGAAGAGCTGCAGGAGCCGCCAGCCGTCCGCCGCGTGCTCGTTCAGGATGTTTTCAATACCCAGCTTTGAGGCGGGGACCTTCACGACCGAGTACGGTCCGGCGTGCTGGGTGTCGGGTCTTTCTGTGACGGGCGTGCGAGCTCCGCCGGGGCCCGGCGCGGCCACGGACGCGGCGACCGGCGTGTCGTCGAGTGGGATCGGTTCGAGCCCGGAAACCGCGTCCGGCGCGACGTGAGCGGCGGGGTTTATCCCCGCCGGTTGAGCCGGCGCCGGCCCGAGAGGCGTCGCGCCACCCAACGGAGCCTCCTGGATCGGCTGCACGATGAAATGGGTCTGGCACCCTTTGCAGATGATCTTCTTGCCCGACAGCGTGGCCGGCACCCGGAACTGCTTGCCGCACTTGGGGCAGGCACTCGAGATGGTGGTCGGGGGCGTCGTTGTTCCCTGGCTCATGTCGTTTCCCTTTCCCCTCGTTCGCCTTCGTCGATCTCCCGTACGACCACGATCTTAATGCGGCGAACCGTCCACAGCCAGCGCGCGGCGGACTTTATCGCCGCAGGGTTTTTCGTGTCCTGATTGCGCGGCATGCGACTCGAGTCTCCGAAGTGTAGGCGCGGCCTCTCCGAGGCCCGCTTCAGCGTTTCGGAGAAACGCTGCTACATCCTTCGGGGGGTCAGCTTGACTTCGCGCGGGGGCGTTCTTAGTTTGGATCTTTCCCCTAGGTGTGCTCGGCGGAGCTTATCTCCGCCGCTCGTCAGTTGGCGGAGATAAACTCCGCGCCTCGCAGAGCCCGTTTCATGCACATGCAGCACAAGGTCGATCCGGACGATGCACTGCGACTGCCGTCGTTCCGGTCGCTTTATGGGCTCACCGCCGTGCTCGGGCTGCTGCTGGCCGGACACCTGCTCCTGGCCGCGCTGGGCAAGACCGGCCCGGCGCGGCCGTTCGGCTTCCTGGACCTCGCCCTGCTGGCCGCTCTGCTGGGCGGGGCTCGCATCGTCTACGGCGCCCTCGTCGGCCTGCTCGAGGGAAACATCGGAGCCGATCTGGCCCTGGCCATCGCCGTGCTCGCCTCGCTCATGCTCAAGGAGTACTGGGTCGGGGCCGAGGTGGTCTTCATCGCCATGCTCGGCGAATCGCTGGAGGCGGTCACGTTCAGCCGGACCCATCGCGAGATTCGCCGCATTCTGGAGCTGCGTCCGCGGACCGCACGCGTGCTGCGCGGAGACGCCGAGCACGTGGTGCCGGTCGAGGAGGTGGCGGTCGGCGACCGGGTGCTGGTCCGGCCGGGCGAGCGCATCCCGGTAGATGGCACCGTGCTCAAGGGGGAGTCAGCGGTTGATCAGAGCACACTCACGGGCGAGAGCCTTCCTGCGGACAAGACTTCCGGCTCGTCGGTGTTCACCGGCACGCTCAATCAGTTCGGCGCGCTCGAGGTCCAGGCGGACAAGGTGGGCGAGGACACGACGCTCGCCCAGGTCATCCACCTGGTCGCCCAGGCGCAGCAGCACAAAGCGCCGATCGAACGCACAGCGGACCGCATGGCCCGTCTGTTTCTGCCTGTAGCCGGCCGGCGGAAATGAGAATTATGAGCGTCGGAAATGAGAATCCACCCCCCA
>JBGPMX010000493.1:0-4552 GCA_041487215.1 Planctomycetia bacterium
ACGCCCATGAATCGACTGCACGCCTTTCTGGATCGGTTCGCGCTGCACGCGGGAGTGACCCTGCTCATCGCGGCTGCGGTCGTTCCCGTCTACTTCTATGGGCACGAACCGCGGATTGCCGATCCGGAGTTTCCGGACTTCGTCACGCGGATCTATGGGCCGCGGCCCCCCGCCGTCTATCGACTGGTGGCCGAAGACGGCTTCGTGCCGCTCGGTACGGCTCTGCTGCACGCCGCGGCCGGTGTGCTGGCCGCTCTGCGCATCGTTCAGTCCCGCCGTAACGGAAACGCCGGAGTCTGGCCGTTCGTCCTGGCCTTCGCGCTGGCCGGCTGGTGGTGCGCCGTGGGCCCCGGGGCGTACGATCGTGACGCGCCCACCTGGGTCCGATACTCCTACCCGGCCATGATCGTCGCCGTGGCGTCCCCGCTGGTCCTCTATGGTTTCAGGCGGAGAAGGAGTGTGGCTGCCGCGCTGCGCTCCGACCTGGCCGCGGCACCCGGCATGCTGTTCGCACTGGGCTGGCTGCTGACCGCGGCGGCCCGTTTGCTGGTGCCCTCCCTGCCCGCGTGGCTCACCACGGAGCCTCCGGACTACGCGCCGGCGTGGCTCGGCGGCATCGGGGCGCTGGCCGTCTGCCTGAGCGCTGCCGAGCGGTACCGGCGCGAGGGGCGCCGAGACGGGTCGGCCCGTGGATTCTCCTTTCGCTTGGCACTCGTGGAACTCACGGCCATCACCGCAGGGTGCGTGCTGGCCTGGAACACGACGATGGCGGTCACGTGGCTGCGCACGCCGCTTTATCATTTCGGCGTGGTGGTGGATGGCGCGATTTATCGCAGCGGACAGCCGCGTTACCGGGATCTCTGGCTGGCGCAGAAATACTACGGCTTCCGCACCATCGTGAACCTGCACGAGGTCGGCAAGAGCCCGTATTGGGACGAGGAGCAACGCTTTGCGCGCGAGCACGGCATTCGGATCGTGCCGAGCACCGCGACTGCGCGCGAGCTCGTGGCGATTTTGCGTGACCCGCAGTCGTGGCCGGTGCTGGTGCACTGCCGCACCGGGTTTCACCGGACGACCGCAATGCTCGGTCTGTACTGGTGCGCCGAACAGGGTTGGACGCTGGATCGCGTGTTCCGGGAGATCGAGCGGGTGACGGGAATGCCGGCGAAGCCGCGCTTCGTCGAGCAGCTCTGCAAGGAGCTGCCCTTGTTCGCTCCGGCTCGCTTTCCTGAGGGAGATTGCGAGCTACCGCCGCCCCGGGTAACGCTTGGCCCTGCTTCGGATGACAAGGTGACAAGGTGACAAGGTGACAAGGCCCCGCCCGCTCGCTGTTGGCTCTCGACTCTGGACTCTCGACTTTCTTCCGGCTCTCGACTCTTATCCGCGTTGCCATTTCCAGGTGCTGCGTACGGCGGGGTTGACCACGCATCGTTCGGGCCAGACGCCGGCGGCCAGATCGACGATGTTCTGCGCGGCGGAGTTGGCCATTTCGATGAGCGATTGGGTATCGACCCCGGCGACGTGCGGGCTGGCCAGCACGTTATCAAGCTCGAGCAACGGGTTGCCCACCGCCGGCTCGCGTTCGAAGACGTCGAGCCCGGCGCCGCGGAGATGGCCTGAGCGGAGTGCCGCCGCCAGGTCGGCCTCGACCACCAGGCCGCCGCGCGCGGTATTGATCAGGATGCTGCCGCGTTTCATGCGCGCCAGGGTTTCGCGGCGGATGAGACCGCGGGTCTCGGGCGTGAGGGGGACGTGGAGGGTGACGAAGTCGGAACGCTCGAGCAGCGTGTCGAGCGGAACGAGCTCGATGTTGTAGCGCGCGACGAAGGCGAGGTCTGGGGCGGCCTCGCAGGCCAGCAGGTGCAGGTTGAAGGGCGCGGCGCGGCGGGCCACGCTCTGGCCGATGCGGCCGAGCCCGACGATGCCCAGCGTCTTGCCGCGGATCGGTTCCAGCGGGTCGCGCGGCCAGCGGCCGGCACGGACCTCGCGGTCGAGCCGCGGGACCGATCGGGCCAGGGCGAGCAGCAGGGCGAGCGTGCTCTCGGCCACGGCGTCGTGGTTGGTGCCCGGCGTGATAGTGACGGCGACGTTGTGCTGCGTGGCGGCCGCCATGACCACGGCGTCGCTCCCCACGCCGGCGCGTGAGATCACGCGCAGCTCGGGCGCCGCTGCGAACACGCGCTCCGTGTACGGCTCGGCACCCGCGACGACGGCGGAGATGCCCGGCAAGGCGGACATGATCTCGTCCTCGCTGAGCACCGGCTTCTTTTCCGCGGGATAGCGGATTTCGAAGCCGGCCCGTTCCAGGATCTCGGTGTGCGGACCGCGCGTGTGATAGAGCGGGGCGGGGACGATGAGTACGCAGGGCATTCCTCACCTCGGGTTTCGCGACGGGAGCCGCCACGGGCGCCGGCCGGCACGGGAGGCCCTCGTGGCCGCCTGATCTGTCGCGCGTGGGTCGCGCAGCGTCGGCGCGGTGCCCCCGTACGGCGGCACGGAGCGTGCGGTGTATTTTGAGGAAACCGGCAGGGCTCGCAAGGCATTTGTTGAGGGGGACGGCGGCTGGTCCTCTTTCCGGGCGCGTGCATGACCGGGCGCCTGGACCGTCTGGCGCGGTTGGCACGGTACGCCCCGGCCTTTGCGGGGGCCGCCGCGCCGCTTCTCGTTCGATTCCCGCCCCGGCGCAGCGCCTGCTGAGCTCGTGGCATTCCATTTGCAAACCGGTGCTTGGGGCGGGACTCGGTCCGCCGGGCGGCTTGCTACGGAAGAGCAATTGCAATTTTTGTTAAATTGCTTAAGAATTGAATACGGTCCCGAAGGGTTCGGCGGCGCCGATGTGCAAGCCAGCTGCCCAGGCGAGGGACTGACGACGCAGACTACCCCAACATCTCCCATTTTCTAGTCCACTAGCTCACGATCCGGGGAAGAAGAGTCCCTCGACCTCTGGGCGTCGCAACTCGAGCACGGGACCCGCGCACGGGATCACGTGTGTGTTGTGGCTCGCAAAGGATTGCTCGGAAGAGAGCACCTAACGGAGGACGCCCGGAAGATGGACGGCAAATCACTTCTGCAGTTATTGGCCCAGCGTCAGAACGCCACGCGTTTCCAGAAGGAGCACTGGGAGGGGTCCTTTGAGGACTACCTGGACACCGTGCGCACGAACTCGCGCGTCACGCGCACGGCGTTCCAGCGCATCTACGACATGATCTGCTCGTACGGGACCGACGAGGTCGTGCAGGGCAAGGAACGGGGCACGCACTACAAGTTCTTCGATGACCCGGACGACGCGGGTCGCGACGCCATCTTCGGCCTCGAGCGTCCCCTTTCTAACCTGGTCAACGTGCTCAAGTCGGCGGCGCAGCGCTACGGCAGCGAGCGGCGCGTGCTGCTGCTGCACGGGCCGGTGGGGAGCTCCAAGAGCACCCTGGTGCGGCTTTTGAAAAAGGGGCTGGAACGCTATTCACGTACCGACGAGGGCGCACTGTACAGCTTCGGGTGGCTCGAGAAGACGCCCGAGGGGGAGACCAAGTACACGCCGTGCCCGATGCACGAGGAGCCGCTGCACCTGATCCCGCAGGAGCTGCGCCGCGGGCTGATGGACGAGCTCAATGGGGGACGCGGCCCGTACGAATACCACGTGTGCATCGAGGGAGAGCTCTGTCCGTTCTGCCGCCAAATGTTCACCGAGCGCATGCAGCGCCATGACGGCGACTGGTTGCGCACGGTCAGCGACGTGCAGATCCGCCGCCTGGTGCTCTCCGAGCAGGACCGCATCGGCATTGGTACGTTCCAGCCCAAGGACGAGAAGAACCAGGATTCGACCGAGCTCACCGGCGACATCAACTACCGCAAGATCGCCGAGTACGGATCGGATTCGGACCCGCGCGCGTTCAACTTCGACGGCGAGTTCAACGTGGCCAACCGGGGCCTGGTGGAGTTCATCGAGGTCCTCAAGCTGGACGTCGCCTTCCTCTACGACCTGCTGGGCGCCTCGCAGGAGCACAAGATCAAGCCCAAGAAGTTCGCGCAGACCGATATCGACGAGGTCATCCTTGGCCACACCAACGAACCGGAGTACCGCAAGCTGCAGTCCAACGAGTTCATGGAGGCGCTGCGCGACCGCACGGTCAAGATCGACGTGCCGTATGTCACCAAGCTGTCCGACGAGGTGAAGATTTACGAGAAGGACTACAACGAGCGGAGGGTACACGGCAAGCACCTGGCCCCACACACGCTCGAGATGGCCGCCATGTGGGCCCTGCTCACGCGGCTCGAGGAGCCCAAGAAGGCCAGCCTCACGCGGCTCCAAAAGCTCAAGCTGTACAACGGCAAGACGCTGCCGGGTTTCACCGATGACAACGTCAAGGAGCTCAAGGAGGAGGCCACGCGTGAGGGAATGATCGGCATCTCGCCGCGCTACGTGCAGGACAAGATCTCCAACGCGCTGGTGGCCCATCCGGAAGCCACCTCGATCAATCCCTTCATGGTGCTCAACGAGCTCGAGGCCGGGCTCAAGCATCACAGCCTGATCACCAACGAGGAGGTGAAGCAG
>JBGPMX010000494.1:0-4525 GCA_041487215.1 Planctomycetia bacterium
CGCCGCTCGCCGCCGCCGCGGGATTCGATTTCACACTGCCGGGCCAGCGGCCGCGCATGGGGCACAAGCATCCGCTCACCCAGACGGCCGAGGAGCTGGTGGATATCTTCGGCCGGTTCGGCTTCACGGTCGCCGAGGGTCCCGAGATCGAGGACGAGTGGCACAACTTCGAGGCGCTCAACATCCCGCCCACCCACCCGGCGCGGGACCCGCTCGATAACTTTTACCTGAGCGAACGCGCGCTGCTGCGCAGCCAGACCTCGACCGTCCAGATCCGGGTCATGGAGCAGCAGCCCCCGCCGGTGCGGGTCATCGCCATCGGCCGCGTTTACCGGCCGGACACGGCCGACGCCACCCACTCGGCGATGTTCCACCAGATCGAAGGGTTGTACGTGGACCGCGGCGTCACGATGGCCGACCTCAAGAGCGTGCTGCGGCTGTTCGCCGCGACCTACCTGGGCCACGACGTGCACATCCGCTTCCGCCCGTCGTTCTTCCCATTCACCGAGCCTTCGGTCGAGGTGGACATGAGCTGGGACCTGGATAAAGGGGGAACGCCCCGCTGGGTCGAGCTCGGCGGCGCCGGCATGGTCGATCCCAACGTCTTTCGCGCGGTCGGGTATGACCCGGAGCAGTACACCGGGTTCGCGTTCGGCCTGGGGATCGAGCGGCTCTGCATGCGGCGGCACGGCATCCACGACATCCGGCTGTTCACCGAGAACGATGCCCGCTTCCTCGAGCAGTTCTGAGCAGAGGGCTGGGCTGGGCTGATGAAAAGATGCCGATGGTTTTTGTGCTCATTTTGTGACGCGGATACCCCCCCTTGTCCCCCCTTAGCAAGGGGGGGAAGGGGGGGTATCCGCACGGCGGTTCGGGGTATCCGCTGCCCCGGAGCGCAAACGTTTCGTTCGGATCGGTCATCGCCATCCAGTGCCTAGATCCAACGGTTCTCATGATCGTCTCCTGGGATTGGCTCAAACAATACGTGCGACTCGATGTCTCCGCCGAGGAGCTGGCAGAGCGGCTGACGATGGCAGGCCTCAATCACGAGAGCACCCGGGAGGTGGCAGGGGACCGGGCGATCGACCTCGAGGTGACGTCGAACCGGCCGGACTGCCTGGGACACATCGGCGTGGCACGCGAAGCCGCCGTCCTGCTCGGACAGCTGCTCCGCCTGCCCGACGTCAGCTTTGGCACCGGCCGGCCCGGCGTCGCTGACCTGGCCGGCGTCGAGGTTCAGGCGGCGGACCTCTGCCCGCGCTATGTGGCGCGGGTCATCCGCGGGGTGCGCGTGGGACCGAGCCCCGACTGGCTGCGGCGGCAGCTGGCTACCTGCGGCGTCGCGTCGATCAACAACGTCGTCGACGTCACGAACTACGTGCTGCTCGAGGCCGGGCAGCCGCTGCACGCCTTCGACTACGATAAGCTCGCCGAACACCGCATCATCGTCCGGCGCGCGCGCCGCGGAGAAACGATCCAGGCGATCAACCAGAAGCGGTACGAGCTGAGCGCCGACCAGTGCGTGATCGCGGACGCGCGCCGGCCCGTCGCGGTCGCCGGCATCATGGGCGGGTTCGAGACCGAGGTTAGCGGCGGGACGACCAACCTGCTCATCGAAAGCGCCGAGTTCGACCCGCTCTCCGTGCGGCGCACCAGCCGGGCGCTCGCGCTGTCCAGCGACTCCTCGTACCGGTTCGTGCGCGGCGTGGACCCGGCGGGCGTGGACTGGGCGAGCCGCCGCTGCTGCCAGCTGATCACCGAGGTCGCCGGCGGCGTGGCCGCCGAGGGGGCGATCACGGTCGGTCCGCCCCTGCCCGAACGGGCGCCGGTCGCGCTGCGCCACGCCCAGATCGAGCGCATTCTGGGCATTACCGTGCCGCCCGAGAAGACGCGCGAGATCCTCGGGCAACTCGGTCTGGAAGAACTGCGGCACGACAACGCCTCGGTCACCGTGCGACCGCCGAGCTGGCGACGCGATCTCGAGCGCGAGATCGACCTGGTCGAGGAGGTGGCGCGCATCCACGGCTACGAGCGGATCCCGGAAGACGCCGAGGTGCCGATGACGACCGCCACGCGGACCCCGCGCGAGCGGGTGCACGGCATCCTCCGCGAGGCGCTCGGCGCGGCCGGCTTCTCCGAGGCGGTGACGCTCAGCTTCGTGGACCAGCCGCTCGCCGACGCGTTTCGCCTCTGGTCGCCCGCCGCCCCGCTCAGCGTGGATCACCCGTCGCGGCGCCAGGAGAACTTGCTGCGGCCAAGCCTGCTGCCCAGCCTGCTTGCGGCGCGGCGCTTGAACGAATCGCGCGGCACACGCACCACCGAACTCTACGAGCTGGCACGAGTCTACCTGCGCGGGGACACCGCCGGATCGGCCGACGAACCGGTACACCTGGCCCTGGTTTCAGGGCGAGGGGTGCACGAGCTCAAGGGCGTTATCGAGCTCCTGCTCGAACGGCTGCACGCGCCCGGTGGGCTCACCGCCGAACCGATCCAGGCAGCCGAGTTCGCCGCGGGGCAGGGGGCGCGGCTGCGGATCGGCGACCGCTTGCTCGGCTATCTGGGACAGGTCTCCGACGCGCTGGCCGCCCGGTTTGACCTGCGCACCGCCTGCTCGGTCGCCGAGCTGGACGTGGCGCCGCTCGGTGACGTGGCGCGGCTGGTGCCGCGGTACCAGCCGATCCCCGGTTTCCCATCCAGCGAGCGCGAGCTGTCCCTCATCCTGGATGAAGCGGTGCCGTGGGCACGGGTGGAAGAGGCGGTGCGCTCCGCGGCTGGCGACCACCTGGAGTCGATTCGCTTCTTCGACATCTACCACGGCCGGCCGATCCCGGCGGGCAAGAAGAGCCTGCACTTCGGGATCACCTATCGGTCGCCGGAACGGACGCTGACACGCGAGGAAGTCGACGCCGCGCAGCAGGCGGTCATCGCCGTTTGCCGCGCGCGGTTCGGCGCCGAGCTGCGCGGGGCATAGCCGTGTATAGATCTGGGTGGCACGCCCCTGAGTCTTCGAAGGGCGTGGCTTGCGATCCCTACCCGCACGCCCTTCGCAAAGCCTCCGGGGAGTGCCACCCCCATGAGGGCTCAAGCAGGACACTACGGGCCCGCCGGTACTGGGTCAGTTTGGCTGATACCCCCGCTTCCCCCCCTTGCTAAGCGGGGACAGGGGCGGGGGGGTCGTTCCTCAAAAAACTGAACCAGTACCGGCCCGCCAGCGCTGTTGAACGGCGCGATCGCTTGGTTTACCATGCCGTGCTGCGCGGCTGCTGCCGCAGGCTAGACCGTGCACGCAT
Organism: Planctomycetia bacterium; assembly: GCA_041487215.1. Classification (GTDB taxonomy): domain Bacteria; phylum Planctomycetota; class Planctomycetia; order JALXBF01; family JBGPMX01; genus JBGPMX01. The sequence goes on from JBGPMX010000494.1 coordinate 3,291, forward strand.
TGCCTTGCACCGACGGCGGGCGATCGCAGACGAAACAGGAGATTCCACCATGTCGATGGACAAGAGCCTGAAGCGGGCCAGCAAGCTGGCGCGAGCGCGCAGCGTGCTCACGCGTGCCGAGCGGATCGCGCAGCTCATGACCGAGGACCGCTGGACGGCCCAGTCCCGTGCCATCGGGCTGCCGAAGGTCAAGGTCATACGCACGGTGATCAAGAAGGTGAAGAAGGCGGCCAAGGAGGAAGCGGCTATCGAGGGCGCGGCCCCGGCCGCCGGCGCAGCTCCGGGGGGTGCCGCCGCAGCCAAGCCCGCAGCCGGCAAGCCCGCAACCGGCAAGCCCGCAGCAGGCAAGCCCGCAGCAGGCAAGGCGGAAGCCGGCAAGGCGGCCGCGAAACCGGCCGCGAAGGCGCCGGCCACCAAGCCGGCCGGCAAAGGCGGCAAGTAGCTCGCGCGCTCCGAAGCAATGACGCGGGCGTCGACCGTGATGGCGCCGCGACGATCCCGTCGCGGCGTACCAAGATCCTTCGCTTTGCTCGTGCCTCGCTCCGCTCAGGATGACGCGCGCTCACCCGCAAGCGCGATGGCTACCGCTCGCTCGCGCGTGTCTTCACAACGCGCGAGCTCCCCGGCGGCATCACCTCCGCGCGGTGGCTCGTCGCCTCGTTAAGCCACGCAATCAGGTCGCGGATGTACGGCTCCGGATCCGGCTCGAACTCGAGCGTGTGGTGCGCCTCGGGGTAAACGATCACCCGCTTGTCGCGGGACGCGAACCGCTCGAAAAACGCGCGGGTCCGTTCGTTGTCGATGATGCGTTCCCGCCCGGCGAGCATGAGCAGGGAGGGCAGCTCGATCTTCTCCGGCGCGTGACGCACGAACCAGTCCATGCGCTTGCTGGCCACGAGCATGGCGGCCGTGGCGCGGTGCAGGCTGCGCGGGTCGGTGCGCAGGAACTCGAGCCACTCCGGCGTGGCCGTGAAGAGCTCCGGATCGGTCAGCGGGATCAGGAACCGCCGGTGCGGACGGTAGACGCGCGCCAGCGCGATGCGCGCCTGCTGGTACCAGGGCGGCAGCCCGCTCCGTGGGAACAGCCCGGGGCAGACCAGCGCCAGGCCGTCGATCAGCTGGGGGTGCTCCTTCGCCATGGCGACCGCCAGCTTGCCGCCCCAGCTGACCCCGATGAGCACGACGGGCCGGCGCGGCTCCTGGATGCGAATGCGCGTCAGGAACAGCACCAGATC
>JBGPMX010000495.1:0-4516 GCA_041487215.1 Planctomycetia bacterium
ATCCAGCCCGTGCCGAACAGGGCCGGCGGGTTCACCGAATCGAACAAGACCGGATCAAAATCGGTGACGCTGACGGAGCAGCCGCGTAGCACGGGCTGCCCCGGCTGGACCGGGAAGAGCCGGTGCACCACGTCCTGCGTCTCTTGGAACGCGGGCGCCACGGCGAAGGCGTGCACCGCGCCGCGCTCGATGCGGGGCTGGCGGCGGGTCGGCAGCACCTCGAACGTGGTCACATTGTGCTCGGAGGAGCCGCCGCCGCCGATGCCCGCTTGCGAGTGGCATTCCGTGCAGGACCGCGCGTTGAATACGGGGCCCAGCCCGTCGCCGCGCGCCAGCGCGTCGCCCGGCTCCCAGCGGCGCTCGAAGAGTGACCGCCCCGTTTCCTTCGCTCGTGCGCCGGCGTGTGGGCCCCACAGCACTGGCACTCCGGGGGCGAATGACCATCCCAGCCCGCCGACCAGGCTCAGGACCAGGCAGCATGCGATCCGGCGTCTACGCTCATCACTTCGGGACATGGCGCGCCTCCACCATCCGTGCAGTTCGGGCCGGCGTAACCTCGTACATCTGTCCGAGGTATTCTCGGACGATTGTCATGGGTTGTCAAGAGCGGGAAGTGTGCCAATTCGGCGCTGGGGCTCCGCGAAGGATCTCCGTGACTCGGGGCGAGATCCTTCGCTGCGCTCGTGCCTCGCTGCGCTCAGGATGACAGAGCAGGCGCGTGCGGGCCGGCCGCGGCGGGTCAACGGAGGTTCATGTCGGTCACTTCGATGTGCCAGTGGTTCGGGCCGTCGGCAAGGATGCGGAAGTCGGTCTGGGCAATCCGCTCCAACTGGGACGTCTTCCACTGGCGCAGCAGGTAGGTCTTCTCCATGTCCGCGAGCTTGTTCTCGAGCTCCTTGGGGTAGAGCTGAACGACCTCGCTGGTGGGGCGGAGCCCGTGCTTGAGCAGGATTTTTTCGTCGAGGTCCTGCAGGTGGTTCTGGCCCATCCAGTACCAGAACATGCGGTCCTCGTCGGCGGCGGAGCGTGCGTACCGCTTGCCGGCGTGCGAGACGTTCGCCAGGTACTGCAGCGTCTTGCGGTCGGTCTCGATGTACGCCAGCTCGATGCGGAAGAAGTCGAGCATTCGTTCGTACTCGGCCATAGGCAGGGTGGCGTAGGTGATGACCCAGCGTGCCTGCCGGCCGGGCGTGCTGTTCACGTCGAGCCGGCCGCCTCCGCCCGTGCCGGATCCCGGCCCGGCGCCGGCCCCGCGGCCGGTGCCGCTGCCGCCGCCGCTGCCGCCTCCTTGGCCCGGCCCGGCGCCCGCCGCCGCGCCGCCGCTCGAGCGGTTCTGGTTGGCCCCGAGGATTTCGCGCAGCGCCTTGCCCGCGTCGCGCAGCGCCACCTCGGTCTCGCGCATCCCCTTCTCGACCTCCGCCTGCTCGTGAACCGCCTGGACCGGATCCGGCGTGGTGCGTGCCCGCGGAGGCTCGGGGAGCGCGATGGTTGGCACGTCCACCGACTCGACCCCCTGGGCGAGCCGCGCGACGGCCGAATCCGTCTCGGCAGCGACGACCGGTACTGTGCCGCGATCGTCGTTCATGCCGCCGTTGCCGCCGCCGCCCCCGGCCGAGTCGCCGCTGCCGACGCGTACCACGTCGACGGCGGGGGGCTCGCGGTCGCGCAGGGAGAACGAGGTAGCGAGTAGCGCCACCATGCCGAGCGCCAGCAGGTGAACGGCCCAGGCGGCCGCCGACGAGAGCGGCAACTCGCCGTGCGGCGAATACCGGGTCCAGAACTCGCGCCAGCCCCGCGATGGCTCGGACGCTCGCCCGTTGTCGCTGGGTGCGGGTTCCGAGGCTGCGGGCGTCGCTGCGGTGCGGTGCGTGTTGGTCATGGCGCTGCTCGGCTGCCGGACCGCTCGGCCACTGCCCCAGCGGCGCGGTCCAGGAAGTGAACCTGTTCGATCTTGGCGCTCCCCGCCGCGTCGATGATCTTGACCACGGTGCCGTACTCGATCCCCTCGGCATCGAGCAGCAGTTCGCTCCTCCGCTTCTCGCGTGCCACTCGCTTGAGCACGGTCGCGAGCTGGTCTTCGGGCACTCGGTCCCCCTCGACCCAGATCGCCGCCGCGCCGTTCTCGGTGGCGGCCTTGACCAGGATCATGTAGTTCTCGACGCGGTCCTGCGAGACCGCCTTCACTCCGGAGTCGTCCTGTGCCCTGCCCCGCGGCATGTCCAGGACCTTCTCGAGCGTCTGGTAGCTGATGGTGAGGATGAAGAAGATCAGGAGCACCAGGCAGACGTCGATGAGCGCGTTCATGTCCAGGCGCGTCTCGTCGTCGCCGGGCGTGGGGGAAGAGATTTCGCAATCCGCCGCCGCCTCGGCAAACTCCGCATGGTCTTCAATGCTCACCCACGCGGTGTCGTGCGGTCCCCGCACCTCGTCGCAAGTGTCCCAGAGCCCGTCACGCAGCCCGTCTACGACCTCGGCTCGGGTGACGCCCGAAACTTCGCGCGGAGACCCCTGATGCCGCACGCGCCACGTCATGGGCGATCCTCTTCGATCCGCCTGTCGCGTACCGCCGCCTGGATCCGCTGGATGCCCGCTTGATCGAGCTCGATGATCAGCTGTCGCACCGTTTCGTAGGGGATCCAGGGGTTCGCCCGCAGGACGGCTTCGCTGGTTTTCTCCTGCCGCACTTGCTTGGCAACCCGATCGAGCAGTTCTTGGTGTTCGAGCGATTCCGACTCGTCGCCGAGGTAATACCGTACCTGGCCGTTGACCATGGCCATGCTGACGGTGAGCGTTTCATGGGCCTGGGTTGCCCGCACGGTGGCGTTTTCGGCGGGCGGGGTCTCGACCGGGGAGGCGGTGATCAGGCTGCCCGCCGTCATCATGAAGAACACGAGCAGCACCAGGCTGACGTCGATGAGCGGGATCATGTCCGGGTCATCGTCGTCGTCCGACGCGGGGTTCCTTGCGGAAAGCTCGAGCTCGACCGGCTCCAGCGCTTCGGCATGGTCCTCGGCGCGGAACGGGACCGGCCGGGGCAGGTAGGCGGAGAGCATGGTGACGTCGTCCACCCGCTGCCAAAGCGGCGCGCCCGCGGGGCGGACGCGATCCTCGGCGTGCAGGCGGCCCTGTTGCACCGAGTCGGCGACGGAAACAAACGGGACGTTACGGTAGATCCGCTTCGTCCTGGCGACCCAGACATCGAATCGGTTCTCGTTGGGCATGGCGTTGCCGGGTCACGCGCGCGACGCGGTGGGTTTCAGGGGCCGCGGCACGGCGGTCGGCGCGGCCGGCTCGCGTGCCGCCTGGACGAGCAGCATAAGCTTCTGGGCGTAGTACTTCATTTCGATCTCGAGCTTGTGCACCCAGGCCTTGAACAGCACGTGCGCGAAGACGAGCGGGATGGCCGTCATCAGCCCGAGCGCGGTGGCGAACAGGGCGAGCCCGATCTCGCGGCTCGCCTGGGCCTGGCCTCCGCCGTGGCCTCCCTCGGCGAGGTTTTTCGCGGCCTCTCCCAGGGCCTGGAACGTGCCGATCATGCTCAGCACCGTCCCCAGCAGGCCGACCATCGTGGCGACCTTCGCGATCGCAAGGATCGAGGGGAGCAGATGGTTCAACTCGGGCACGATCTCGAGTTCGATCGCGCTGGCCATCGCTCGCCTCATGGCAGCGAGCCCGAGGCTGCTGTTCTCGAGCCCGGTGGTCAGCAGCCGCCGCGGGATGACCCCCGTTTCCGAGCGGCACAGCTCCAGCGCCGCCTCGGTGCCATGCTCATCAAGCACCTGCTGGAAAGACGGAAAGAACTCGCTCATGCGGGTGCGCGCGTTCATGTTGAGCAACAGCCGCCAGATCACCAGGGTCGCCGCGGTCAGCGACATGCTGAACATGAGGATCGCGAAGACGAGGTGATCGCTCAAAAACGTCAGGAAGGCTCGCATGAACTGACTCCCTCGCTTATCGAGAAGTCGCGCCCGCGGTCGAACGGCACAGGATGGGTAGTCCGTCTCGCATGACGCGAACGCCCCGCGTGGCGCGACCCAGGATTGTTTAGTGGCTCAGTTTGAAGAACGACCCCCCCTTCCCCCCCTTAGCAAGGGGGGGAAGGGGAGGTATCCACCAAACTGAGCCACTACCCAGGATTGTGCCGGCTTTAGGGAACATTACCACTGTAGAAGGGGATCGGCTCGCCAGCAACGCCACTTGCCGGCACCAGGTTTTTTCGCCGCGGAACTCTGGGCTGCCGCCGCGGGCGGGGGCGGCTCCAAGGAGCCTATCAGGGCGTCCCGCAAGCACCCGCGACGGTCCCACGCGCGCAACCGCTATTCTCCCGTCGCTGGCGCGACGGCTCCGTTCACGCGCACCGGGGTACGTCAGGCTTTCGAGCCTGACTCTGTTCGGCCATCGGCCTTGTCAGGCTGGAAATTTCGCGAGCCCTAGGCCACGCGGTGGGTCCGGACCGAGGCGTGATCGGTGTCGTCCCTGCTGCCCAGCAGGCGGAGCAGCGGCGTGGTGGCGAGCG
>JBGPMX010000496.1:0-4512 GCA_041487215.1 Planctomycetia bacterium
ACGCGATGAGATCGAACGCTTGCTCGAGCAAGACCCCAGCGATCCGAAGTTCTTGGAAAAACGGCTGCACGCGGTGGAGGACCGGCTCGGACCGATCCTGGTCCGTATGGTGGGCCTTTACAATCCTTTCAGCTTTCTTTTTCAGGGGCCTCTTCGCTACCAGTTCGCGCTTGAGCTGCCCGGCCAGCTGGTCCAAGCAAACGGGAGCCTGCTCAGTGCCAACCGTGTTGTTTGGAGATTCACCAGCAGCGAGCTTTACCCGAGCGGGTACGCGATGAAGGCGACCAGCGTTGAGTTCGACAGGGACGTGCAGGAGAAGATTCTCGGCCGCGTCTGCATTGGCGATGCGGAGAAAGCCACCGAGTTCATCGAGCTCGTGGGAAATGACGGCCCCTTGCTCGAAGCAATGCAAAGCATCAAGAAAAATGGAACACTGCAAGCTCTCGATGGAGTGCGCACTCGCTCGATGGCGGAGGATCGCCGGCTTCGCAAGGTGCGCGAAATCTTGCTCGGAGAGTGATGGGCTCAGGATCGCGTCACAGCCGGCTCGCTCGTGTACCAGCGGACGAAGTGGACGATGCCCTGTTCGATCGGCACGCGGGGCTCGTAGCCGAACAGCTGCGCCGCCTTGCTCACATCGGCGCAGGTGATGCGCATCTCCCCCGGCTTCTCGGGAAGCGCGTCGATCCGGGCCGGCTTGCCGATGGCCGCCTCGAGCAGCTCGACGATGCGGCGGATCGCGATCGGGCGGTTGTTCCCCAGGTTGACCTCGTCCCCGACCGCGTCGCTCGCAAGCGCGGCGACGACGCCGTTCACGATGTCGTCGATGTAGGTGAAATCACGCTCGGCCGTGCCGCCGCCGAAGAGCGGTAGCGGCCGCTCGTCCAGGATCGCGCGGGCGAAGATGCACATCGCCAGGTCCGGGCGCAGCCGCGGCCCGTAGGCGCTGAAGAAGCGCAGGCTCAGCACCGGAACTCGGTACAGATCATAGTAGAGCCGGCACATCAGCTCGGCGGCGCGCTTGGTCACGCCGTACGGGCTGGCCGGCGTCCGGCCCAGCCGGTCCTCGCGGAACGGCACGGGGGCGTCGTTGCCGTACACCGTGGCCGAGGAGGCCGAGAGGAACCGGCGGCAGCCGTGGCGTCGCGCCGCCTCGAGCAGCACCAGGGTGCCACGCACGTTGGCATCGACGTAGGGGAGCGGCCGCTCCAGGCTGGGCCGCACCCCCGCGTGCGCCGCCAGGTGGATCACGTCGCTGACACGGTGTTCGCGCCAGACCCGGTCGACCGCCTGTTCATCGGCGACGTCGCCCGCCACCAGCGCAAACCGGGGATGGCTGCGCACGCCGGCCAGGTTCTGCTGCTTGCGCGCCGGGGCATAGAAATCATTGAAGTTGTCCAGCACGACCACGCGGCGGTCAGTCGTCGTTAGAAGCCGCTCGACCAGGTGGCTGCCGATGAAGCCCGCGCCCCCGGTCACCAGAATCGACGTGCTCTCGTTCATCCGCCGTATGTTCTCCGCGTTCGAGTAAGGGCCCGTAAAAAAATAACTTGCACATTTGACCTACTAATGGAGCCACTGCGAGTGACGTATCTGGCTTGGTCGGGCGGCGAATCGATGAAACAGCCCCCATCAGGCGCGCACGAGACGCCGCATGCCGAGCCAGAGGATGACTGCCAGCGCCACGACGGCCTCCGCCGCGTTAATCTTGGATCGCCCGTGCCGGCGCTCTTCGAACACGATCGGCGTCTCGCCGATCCTCGAGCCCGCAGTGCGGCAGCGGTACAGCATCTCCTCCTGGAACGCGTAGCCGCGTGACAGCACGCGGCTGAAGTCGATGCCGCGCACGCTCGCGACCCGGTAGCAGCGGAACGCGCCGCTGCTGTCGCGTGCGCGCAGGCCGAGCAGCAGGCGCGCGTAAATGTTGATGGCCCGGCTCATGAGACGCCGCTTGAGCGGCCAGCCGCGCACCCCGCCCCCCGGCACGTAGCGCGAGCCGATCATCACGTCGTGGTCCGCCATGCCCGCGAGCAAGCCGGGGATGTACTGCGGCGAGTGGCTGAGGTCGGCGTCCATGTTCAGCACGAACTCGTAGCCGTGATCGATCGCGTAGCGCATCCCGGCGAGCGTGGCGGTGCCGAGCCCTTGCTTGCCCGCGCGATGCAGCACGCGCACGCGCTCGTCCGCCGCCGCAAGCTGATCCGCCAGCCGTCCCGTACCGTCCGGAGAATTGTCGTCGATCACCAGCACGTGGAGCCGCGGCGCGACGGCCAGGATCTGGCGCACGAGCTCCGCCAGGTTCTCGCGCTCGTTGTAGGTTGCGAGCGTGACCAGCGTGGCGCTCGGTGGGGCAGGGGGGGCCGCGCGCGGATCGCCGGGCGATTCGGAGAGCACTTGGTCGGGGGTGGGGGCCAGGTTCATGCTGCGGCTCGCGCTCAGCGGGTCTTGCGGTAATAGGCCAGCGATCGCTCCATGCCGGCCTCGATGCCCAGCGCCGGGGCGTAGCCGAGCTCGTCGCGTGCGCGGCGGATGTCCGCCTGGCTGTGCCGCACGTCCCCGGGCCGCGGCGCCTCGTGCCTCGGCACGATGCTCGTGCCGAGCATGCGGTTGAGCAGCGCGATCAGCTCCAGCAGGCTGACGCGCTCGCCGGTCGCCACGTTGTAGGTGCGGCCGGCGACCGCCTTCGCCCGCGCGGCGAGTAGGTTCGCGTTCACGACGTTCGCCACGTAGGTGAAGTCACGCGATTGCTCACCGTCCCCATAGATGGTCGGCGGCTTGCCGGCGAGTATGGCCTGGATGAACAGGGGGATCACGGCGGAGTACGGGCTCGCCGGATCCTGCCGCGGGCCGAAGACGTTGAAGTAGCGCAGGCAGACGGTCTCGAGCTCGTACACCTCGTGGAACGCCATGGCATATTGCTCGCCGGCGAGCTTCGCGGCGGCGTACGGCGACATCGGCAGCGGCAGCTGTTCTTCGCGGTTCGGCAGTCGGCCGCTCGCGCCGTAGGCGCTGGAGCTGCCGGCGTAGACGAAGCGTCGCACACCGGCATCCCGCGCGGCGATCAGCATGTTGAGAGTCCCGGTGGCGCACACGTCGTGGGTCGAACGAGGGTCTTCCACGCTGCGCGACACGGACGCCAGTGCCGCTTCGTGAAAAACTACCGCGACGCCCGCCGCCGCACGCCGGCACACCGCCTCGTCCCGCACGTCTCCCTCGATCCATTCGATACGATCCCGCACCTGCTCGAGGTTCGCGATGCTGCCGGTCGAGAGGTTGTCGAGCACCCGCACCCGCTCGCCGCGCTCCACGAGTTCCTCGACCAAGTGGGACCCGATGAAACCGGCGCCGCCGGTGACCAAGGAATCAGCCATCGTCACTCCTCAATTCGGCGGTCCTCGAGACCGGCAAAAACCGGAACGACGAACCGATCTGTCTATCGAACGGTGACCGACAACGAGCGTGGTGCAGCGCAGAAGCCCACACGGGGAATCCTTCGCTGCGCTCAGGATGTTGATGATACGAAAAAAAACGGCGGTTCGTAGCCCGCGGCGACCGGCGGGGGTCTTTCGGCCTAACGAGACGGGGGCCGCCGCTCGGTGAGGATGCAGCCGCGCGGCCGCGCGCCGGCCTGATCGAGCAGGCGGGCGGCACGCTCCATGGCTCGGCGCCCTGCGCGGCACACGTCGGCGACCAGGAAGGTGGCATCGCAGCGGCGTGCGATCATACCGGCCAGCCGGTCGTCCCCCAGGTGCGGGGCGTCGGCAATGACCAGGTCGTAGCGTTGGGCGAGCTGCCGGATGAGCGCGTCCATCTGCCGGCCGGCGAAAACGGCGGCGGGTTCGGGGACGCGGCGGCCCGCCACGAGGACCGCGTATCCCAGCGAATCCGCCCGGTGCAGGGCGTCTTCCAGGGAGACGCCGTGCAGGAGTACGTCGGTGACGCCGGGCACCGCCCGGAGCCGAAGCCGATCCGCGACCCGGTGGCCGGCCGGATCGAGGTCCAGCACGATGACGTGTTGTGACCCGGCCTGCGCGGCCGCGTACGCCAGGTTGGTCACCACCTCGGTTTTCTCCTCATCCGCCCCAGCGCTCGTGAGGGCGATCGAACGCGGGCCGCTGCCGCCTAGCGTCTTGTCGATCTGCTGCCACAACGTGCGATACGCCTGGAACGCCGCATCATTGAGCTCGAGAAGTTCGATCGCCGCGCTGCGCGGGGAGTGGGTCGGTTCGGGCGCGTGCGCAGCCGCGATCCGGGGCGGAACCTTCTGCGGGGCAGCGATGGCGGCGGCGGGGGCGGGGAGCAGGCGCGGGGATGCGGCGGAGCCGATGTGCGCCCGGCCCGTAGGTCCGTGCCCGGCGTGCACCCGGCCCATGCGTTCGAGTGCCTCGGTGATGCGTCCCATCGCGGATGTTCCCGGTGTTACGGCTCGTCGGTTGCGGGGCAGAGCCCCGCCACGCAAGTTGTTCTCGGACCGCCCTCGCGCGGCTCAGACCGAGCCGGTCCGAGGCTTCG
>JBGPMX010000497.1:0-4508 GCA_041487215.1 Planctomycetia bacterium
CGCACGCCGAGCGGTACTTCGGGACCACCGGCAGCGACTGGGAGCGGGCAGAGCTCGACGCCCTGCCCGCCTGGTGGCAGACGGTACTGCATTTCGTGGCGGCCGACGCTGCGCCGTTGGCCGGCATGGCCGAGTTCGTGCGCTGGTGCGAGGCGCAGGACGACGACGCCTGGTCCCGTTTCGCCGACTGCTGCGCGGAGCTCGAACAGTTGGAGACAGACATGCGCGAGCGGCCGCAGAACCCGCGGGCATTCGCCGAACCGGACGCCCCGCCGCCATGCGACGACCCGGCCGTGCGGTCGCTCGAGGACGAGGTCCAGAAGCTGCGCGCGGCGATCGCTCCCTTTGGCGATGAGACCGACGCAGACGAGCTGCGCGCGCGCATCGAGGCGTGCCGCACGCTCGAAGCCCAGAGCGCAGACGCCGAACTCGAACTCGAATGCCTGCCCGACCCCGAACCGCTGCGTGTGGAGCAGGAACGGCTGGAAGCCGAGCACGCCGAGGCAAGTGCGCTCCTGGCGCCGTTCCTGGAGCGGTTCGCCAGCGACCCACAGCGCGCGCTCACCGCGCTCGCCGAGCACGCGACACTGACCGCCCAGGCAGAATCGCTTGGCGCGCAGGTAGCGGCGCTCGTGGCTGAATCGGGCTGCGCGAGCGCCAATGACCTCGCGCATGAAGCGGGCAAGGCCGAAGGACTGGTGGCGACGGTGCGAGCCAGCGCCCAGGAACTGCTCGAGCGCAGCGCCGAACTCTGGCAGGCCGTCGACGCGCCGCCCGAGCAGGCCGCGCAGCGGATCCGCGATCTCGAGACGCAGGCCAGTGAAGCGCGGGCGGCGCTCGAGGCGGCCGAACGCGAGCGCGCCGAGCAGGCGGCGGCGCTGCGGCAGAAGGAGGCGGCCCAACCCGATCACCACCCCCGGTTCGTTGCCGAGCTCGAAGCACTGCGCGCGGAACAGGCCACACTCGAGACGGAGCGCGCGCAAATCGCCGCCGAGTTCCAGGAAGCGAACCGGCTCAAGCAAGAGCTGGAACGGATCGAACGAACGGCCCTGGAAGGACGCATCACCGCGTACTTCGCCGACTTCAGCCGCACGGCCGGGCGCCGCGTCGAGCTGGATGAGGAGCTCCGGGTCTGGCTGGTCCACGGCGATGGATCCCGTTATGCGCCCGAGCAGCTGAGCCACGGGGCGCGCGACCAGCTCTGTCTGGCAGTCTATCTCGCGACGTCGGCCGGGTTCGACCTGCCGTTCGTGCTGGACGACCCGTTTGTGAACTGCGATGCCGAGCGGCTGGCCGCTATCCGAAGCTGCTGGGACCGCTTGGTCCCGGATCACCAGCTCATCCTGCTCAGCCACGACACGCAGCTCGCCTGCTGGGCCCCCGCGCTCAACGTCCACGCGGCGGCGTGAGCCGTCAACTCAGTTCCGGCAGAGCCGATCCCGTGCGGAGCGGTGCAGGGGCGGGAGATGCCGTCTCCTGGAAACGGAGACCGAACAGAACGGCGACCACCGCCAGCATCAGGCCAGGTCCGAGAAAGATGCGCTGGTAGTCCGCCTCGAAGTGCTGGACGGTCCATCCGGTGAGCAGATTGCCCGCGAGCGAGCCGACGCCGCTCGTTACCAGGCTCATGATCGCCTGGGCGCTCGAGCGCCACTCGATACCGATCTCGCCGTCGATGTAGATCTGGCAGGCCACGTAGAAGCAGCCGATGCCGAGGCCGTGGAAGGCGAGCGATGCGACGGCCGCCGCCGCGGTGGTGCTGGAGGCGAGCAGCAGGTAGCGCGAACACCAGGCCGTAATGCCGATGAGCAGCGTCGTCTTCATGCCGCAGAGACGCAAGAGCAGCGGCAAGGCGAGAAGCGACACCACTTCACTCGCCTGCCCGAGCGTGAGCAGCGGGCCGATGTAAGCCGGCGCCAGGCCGCGGTCACGCAGCAGCGGTGCGGTGAGCTGATTCGCGTACGCGGCCGCCGCGCCCACGCAGAACGCGGTGAGCAGGAACACCGCAAGCGACCGGTGCCGCCTCAAGAGGTTCGTGTCCAGGGCGGGGAACCGGCGTGTACTGGGCGTGGCCGGCGTGTGCGGCAAGCCCACGACGCAGAAAACGCCTACCGCCAACGAAAGCAGCGCGCCCAGGCGGATGCAGTCCGCCAAACCGGCCGCGACCGGCCGGTCCCATGAGAGCACCCAGCCGCTCAGCAGGCCGGCCGTGACCCAGCCGACGGTCCCCCACATGCGAATCGGACCGAACGCTTCCCGCGCGTTTGGCAGGTGATGAAACGCAACGGAGTTGGTGAGCGCTGCAGTGGGCAGCGACAGAACCCAGTATGCGACACCGATCAGAAAAAGACCCGTGAAGTGCGTCTGCCAGGAGAAGGCGACGAGCAACAGGGCAGCGCCGACGTAGCAGAGCGCAAGCGAATGCCGCGCCCCGAGCCGGCGATCCGCCAGCGGACCAATCACCATTGGACCAACGAGCGCACCGACCGAGCCCGTGGACCAAACCAATGCGGTCTGGAGCGGTCCGAGTCCGAGCGCGCCGAGCCAAAGCATCAGAAGGGGCAGCCAGATCCCTAGGCTGGCGTACTGCAAAAACATCAATACCGCCAGCCGCACTCGCAACGCGCGTTTCACAGTCTACCCCTCGTTCCGGAACCTTTTGCTTGGTCTCACCTTAGGCCGCTGCGACGGCCTCCCACCCGGTGCGGGCCGGCACGGCCGCAGGGGCGCAAAGGGATATCAAGAGACGAGCTTGGCGTCCAGCCCGGATTCTTCCCCTCGCTCTTGCGATGGCAGGGCGCCCGCGCGTTTGAACTCGGGCGAGTTCAGCTACGCGAAGCGCTATGCCGATCGCCCGCGCGCGGCACGGCCGCTATAATGGCCCGACCTGGAGCACGGATGTCCAGATGCGCGGGGACTCCCTCTAGAACTTTCAAGATGCGCTACCTCGCCCTGGCCTGTGACTACGACGGCACCATCGCACACCACGGGCGAGTCTCCTCCACGACCGTGGCGGCGCTCGAGCGGCTTCGCGCGTCGGGCCGCAAGCCGCTGCTCGTCACCGGCCGCGAGCTCGGGGACCTGCTGAGCGTCTTTCCACGCGTCGACCTGTTCGATCGCATGGTCCTCGAAAACGGCGCCCTGCTCTACCGGCCGGCGACGAAGCAGGAGAGGCGGCTCGCAGAGCCCCCGCCCCCGGAGTTCGTACGCGAGCTGGCGCGACGCGGCGTGGCCCCCGTCTCGGTCGGTCGATCGATTGTCGCCACCTGGCACCCCCACGAGACCACGGTGCTCGAGGTCATCCGTGATCTCGGCCTCGAGCTGCAGGTAATCTTCAACAAGGGGGCGGTCATGGTCCTGCCCCCGGGGGTGACCAAGGCGACCGGGCTGATCGTCGCTCTGGACGAGCTGGGGCTGTCGCCGCGTAACGTGGTTGGCGTGGGGGACGCCGAGAACGATCACGCATTCCTCAGCGTCTGCGAGTTCTCCGCCGCCGTCGCCAATGCCCTGCCCAGCGTGAAGGAGCGGGCAGACCTGGTCACCCGCGGCGATCACGGCACGGGCGTCGAACAACTGATCGACGAGCTGCTGGCCTGCGACCTGGCGCGGCCCGACCTACCCTTGGGCATGCCGCGTTCCGCGTCGCATGGGCACTAGCTGCGGAGCGGCGACCCAGGAAGTTCCTTCGCTTGCGCTTCAGGCTTCCATCTGCAAATGAATAATTCGGGCTAATTCTGGATGTCGAAGGCCAACCGAGCGTGCGCGGCGCGTAGCGCCTGCTCGGCGTCCGCCGGCGCGACGCCTCGAGCGAAGATGAACCCCAGGTAGTTCCCCCCCTCGGGGAGCGGCACCAGCGGCTTGCCGCGGTGTGCCGAGATGACGATGTCTTCCACGCCGGGGACCGCTCGGGCTTCATCCAACCCGTGCACCGCGCCGAGCGTTCCCGCGGACGGGATGGGGATCATCATGACGCCAGCCGCCTGTTGCTCGCGCCGTGGCGGCCGGTAGCCCGGCTCGATGGCGTGGCGGATGATCAGTTCTTCGAGCGAAATGCCCAGCCCGAAGCGCAGCACGCGTGAGCAAAGCCCGCCGATCGATCGCCCCGCCACTTCGACGATCCAGGCGCCTGCGGCGTTCACGCGCAGCTCGGCGTGCACCGGCCCTTCGTCGAGGCCGACGGCCCGCGTGGCAGCGGCAACCGAGCGCGCGATCAGGTCCTGCGTGGCCGCCGGCAGCCGCGACGGGGTCACGTAGATCGTTTCCTCGAAGAACGGGCCGTCGAGTGGGTCGGGTTTGTCGAAGATCGCCAGCGTGGCCAGGCTCCCCTCCGTCAGCATGCCTTCGAGCGACACCTCGACGCCCGGAACGAAATCCTCCACGAGGATCTTCGACGCGCCGTCTCCCAGCGTCTGGACATCGGGCTCACTGAGGATGGCCGCGATGCGTGTCCACGCCGCGGCGAACTCGGCCCGCGTGTCGGCGCGGATGACGCCGCGGCTCGCCGAGAG
>JBGPMX010000498.1:0-4507 GCA_041487215.1 Planctomycetia bacterium
CCTGCGCCGCGAGGTCACATTCAACCCGGACGGGATTCTCTGCGGCGCGCGGGGCATCACCATCGTGGGCAACTACGCGTACGTGCTGGCCGACGCGGGGCTGGTCGTGGTGTCGCTCGAGGATCCCAAGCAGCCGCGCGTGACCGCCGTGCTCGGCTCGGATGTGCTGGACCGCCCCGAGGCGGTGCAGGTGCAGTTCCGCTACGGCTTCGTGTGCGACGCCCAGGGGATCAAGGTGCTCGACGTCACCGACCTCGCCAAGCCCCGTCCCGTGGCCCGGCTGGACCTGCCCGAGGCACACGCCATCTACCTGGCGCGCACGTACGCCTACGTCGCCGCCGGCTCGCAGGGCCTGGTGATCGTCGACATCGAGAAGCCGGAGCGGCCGCGCATCGACCAGGTCTTCAACGCCGACGGCTGCATCAATGACCTGCGCGACGTGAAGCTGGGCATCACCTACGTCAGCGAGTTCGCCTACCTGGCGGACGGGGTGAACGGGCTTCGGGTCGTGCAGCTGACGTCGCCCGAAACGCCGGGCAATACCGGGTACAGCCCGCGTCCCACCCCCGCGCTCATCGCGACGTACCCGACCAAGGGCGAGGCGCTGGCGATCTCGAAGGCGCTCGATCGCGACCGCGCCGTGGACGAGTCGGGCAACCAGATCGCGGTGTTCGGTCGCGTTGGCGCGCGGCCGCTCAACCTCGACGAGCAGCGCAAGCTCTTCCTGCACAACGGGTCCGTCTGGAAGGTGTCCGACGAACCGCGCGACTACGCGCGCGAGTGATCGGCGGAGCCCCCGCGAGGCGTATGGCATCACCGCGCCCGTGCCGGGCAGGTCGCCCAGGGACCCTCGCCATGCGGTTCATACCACGGCAAACCGCACGATGCGGCGAGAGCCGGCCGTTGTAAAACCCCTTCGGGGTTGTTGTCCTCTATGTTCTGCGTACGCCGGGTGGTGCTCCACGGCTACGCCGCTCCGCTTACCCTGGGCTGCGGAGTAACCGCTTCGCGGTACAGAGACGCAAAGCCGAGGGTTTTCGAGAAGTTCGCCCGCGAAACTCATTGTCCTTTAAGAAGGGCGCGTGGTGGCTCGTTGAAAACACGAGATGGAGATAGATCTGAGTCAACGACTGTGACATGAGAGGCGCCTTCGTTGTAAAACCCCTTCGGGGTTTGTGGCGCGACCATGGCTCGCCACCCAGGGTGCGCTGCGCGACCCTGGGCTGTGGAGTATAACCGCTTCGCGGTAGGGTGGCCGCTGGGATCGTCCCTCTACGCCGTAGGCGTTGTACTCCATAGCCCAGGGTCAGCGGCGTAGCCGCGCCACCCTGGGTGACCGATCCGTTTCAGCGCGTACCCCGAAGGGGTTTTACAACCCGCAGCCAGCAGGTCGTTCATCGGCGTTCGCTTCAGCGCAGGACGAACGCGCCGGTTGTGCCGCTGACCACCGCTTCCCCCCGCGACAATGCGTGTTGCGATCGGTCCGTCCCGAGCGGTAGAGTAGAGGGCCGCAGAACGCTGCGGTTGCGTGCTCCGGGCACGAGCAGGAGCCGTGGACGCGCTTTCGGGCAGGAGCGGCCGCAAGTGAACGACCCGGCGACGAACCCATTCGTGAAGGACAAGACCCAGTTTGCCGGCGGCTCGAAGATCGCCATGGCGAAGGCGCTCAGCCGCGGCATGCCGACGGCCGCGGGTTACGAGATCGAGCGGCTGCTGGGCACCGGCACGTTCGGCGAGGTCTGGTTCGGGCGCGAGAAGAAGACCGGTATCCCGGTCGCTATCAAATTCTTCAAGCACGGCACCGGCCTGCAGTGGCAGCTGCTCCAGGCCGAGGTCAAGCAGCTGGCCCTGCTGCATGCCGACCCCGGTATCATTCAGCTCATCGACGTCGAGCCCGACGCGACCCCGCCCTACTACGTGATGGACTTCGCCGAGCAGGGATCGCTCGCGCAGCGGCTCGAACGCGGCCCGCTCCCGCCCGAGCAGGCGCTCGAGATCTTCCGGCAGGTCACGGAGGCGCTGGCCTACGTGCACGTCAAGGGGATCCGGCACTGCGACCTCAAGCCGGCGAACGTGCTGCTCGACGCGCGCGGCCGGGGCCGCGTGGCCGACTTCGGCCAGGCCCATCTCTCGAGCGACGCCTCCCCGGCGCTCGGGACCTTCTTCTACATGGCCCCCGAGCAGGCGGACATCCACCACACCATTCCGGATGCGCGCTGGGACGTGTATGGGCTCGGATCGCTGCTCTTCGCCATGCTGACCGGCCGGCCACCGCGCGAAGACCGTGCGGTCCGCGATGAGCTGGACGCCACCGCGGAGCTGTCGCACCGGCTCGAGCGCTACCGCGCGTGGGTCAGGACCGCGCACCGGCCGGACGCGCATCGCCGCGTGCCGGGCGTCGACCGTGACCTGGCGGCGATCATCGATCGCTGCCTGGAGATCGATCCCGAGAAGCGCTATCCGGACGCGCAGGCGGTACTCGCCGCGCTCGAGCGGCGTGTGCGGCGGCACCGGCAGCGGCCGCTGGTGGCGTTCGGTTTCGCCGCGCCGCTGCTGCTGTTCCTTGCCACCGCCGCCCTCGCCGTCGCCGCCGGCCAGGCGGCGGTCAACGAGTCCGAGCGGGCCCTGACCAACCAGCTGCTCGAGAGCGACCTGGTGGCCGCACGCCTGGTGGCCAACGCGGTCCAGGATCAGTTGATCGGCAAAATGGCGCTCGTGGCGCACGAGGCCGCCAGCCCCGCGGTGCGCGGCCCTCTGCACGACGCCGACCGCGCTGGGATGCTGCGGGCTCTCGCGGAGATCTACGGCCGCTACGACCAGGAGCAGTTTTCGCGCTGGACCATCGCCGATCGGCAGGGCGATATCGTCGCCAACCACCCGGTCGACCCCAGCCTCTTCGATCGGAACTTCTCGTGGCGCGACTGGTACAGCGGCGGCGGCGACAAGCTCGATCGCCAAACCGAATGGTTCGCTCCGGTCACCGCGACCTACGTGTCGCAGCCGTTCGTGGGACGATCGCGTTCCGGCGGCCAGCTGATTGGCGTGTCCACGCCGATTCATGATCTCGACAAACCGGATCAGGTCATCGGCGTCCTGCTGGTGACGGTGAAGCTCGAAGCGCTGCACGGTTGGCTGCGTGACGTGGACATGTCCGGTGGCTTCCCGGTGCTCGTCAACGAGCAGCGGCACTGCGTCGAGCATCCCGACCCGGAGGACCCGAAGGACATGCTGATGCCGGAGCTGGAGGCGAACCCGGTGTCGTGGGACTGCCCCACGTTCGATGCCGCGATCCACGGCCCCGCGGGGAGCACGGTCTATACCGACCCGGTGGACCAGCGCAGGTACCTGGCGGGTTACGCACCGCTGAGCCACCTCGGTTGGGGGGCGCTCGTGCAGCATGAGTACGAACGTGCGACGGCACCGATCACGGCGCTCAAGACCAAGACGGTTCGCCTGGCGGTCGGGGGCTTCGGGGCGGCCGGGCTGCTGGTTTCCGGTCTGTTCGGCGTGCTGCTCTGGACCGTGCGACGGCAGGAGCAGTCGGCCCATGGCTGATCTGGTGGCGCAAGGGCCGCATTCTGAAAACTTCTGGCGCCGCACTCTGCCGCGCGATAACGCGACGATTACGCTGGGACGCAGCGTGGCGAAGAGCCAGTGGGCCGTGCCATGGGACGCGCTGGTGTCCGGCCTGCACGCCGAGCTCACCTGGGGAGACGGCAAGCTCTTCGTGCGCAAGCGGCCGGACGCGAAGAACGCCGTGTTTTGTCGCGGCGAGCCGAGCGACGAGTTCAGCCTCGCGCCGGGGGACGTGTTCGTCATCGGCGAGACAACGTTCTCGCTCGACGGATCCGGGTCGGCGGCCGCCAGCGACGCCCCACTGCCTCAGTCTGAGTTCACCTGCAGCGCCGACGAGCTCCGGCTCGTGCCATACACCGACGCCGACCAGCGCATCGAGGTGCTGGCCGCTCTGCCGGAGGTGATCCGCTACTCGCCGAGTGACGACGAGCTCGAGGTGCGGGTGGTGGACGTACTGCTTCGGGGCATCCCGCGTGCCGAGGCGGCGGCCGTGGTGCGGCTCCAGGCGGCGCCGGGGACCGAGGGGGCTGTGGAGATTCGGTCGTTCGAGCGTCGCGGCCGTGGATCGGACACGCTGCGGCCCAGCCGCCGGCTGATCGATGACGCCATTCGGCGGCGCCGGCAGAGCGTCATGCACATCTGGCACGTGGGCGAAACGAGCGCCGACTTCACCGTGGGCGACAATTTGGATTGGGCCATCTGCGCGCCCCTGCCGGACGACCCGCACCCCGGCTGGGGTCTTTACGTGGCCGGCCGGCTCCCCGCCGCCGTGCGTGCGGCCGGGGACAGCCTGAGCGAGCGGCAGCTCAAGAGCGACCTGAAGTTCGCCGAGCTCGTGGCGGAGGTGTTCGGGGCGCTGCGGCAGGTGTCGCACCTGCAGAGGCGGCAGGGGCACCTCTCCCGGTTCTTCTCGGTCCCGGTGCTGGCGGCG
>JBGPMX010000499.1:0-4480 GCA_041487215.1 Planctomycetia bacterium
ACGACAAATCCGTCGCGCCCGGTCGTGGAGCGCAGAAGCCCGCCCGGGGGAATCCTTCGCTCCGCTCGTTCCTCGCTCCGCTCAGGATGGCAGAGTCTGGCCCTAGGCTCTCGACTCTGGACCCTCGACTTCCCTACCACACCCGGCAAAGGACTTCGCCGCCGAGCTTTCTCGCACGCGCCTGGCGGTCACTCATGATCCCCTTGCTCGTGCTCAGGATGCTGATCCCCATGCCGTCGAGCACGGGGCGGAGCTCCTTGGATCGGTGGTAGATGCGGCAACCCGGCTTGCTCACGCGGTCGATGCGGCTGATGACCCGCTCCCCCTGCGGCCCGTACTTGAGGTGGATGCGGATGAGCGGCATCGGCGAGTGCTGCACGTATTCCCAGTCCCAGATGTACCCCTCGTCCTTGAGCACCTGGGCGACGCCCGCCTTGAGCTTGGACGCTGGAATGTCCACCGCCGGGCGCTCGATGCGCACGGAGTTGCGGACCTGGGTCAGCATGTCGGCGATCGGATCGGTCATCATAGTTCGGTTCTCGTCGCCAGTCGGCGCTCGGCAGTCCGCAGTCCGAGGCAACGTGCGGCGGACTGCCGACGGCGGCCCTTACCACGGGCTCTCACCAGCTTGCTTTCTTGACGCCGGGGATGAGCCCCTGGCTGGCCAGGTTGCGGAAGCAGATGCGGCAGGTGCCGAATTTGCGATAGACCGCGCGGGGCCGCCCGCACAGTTTGCAGCGTGACTCCTGCCGGCTCGAGAACTTCGGCTTTGCCTGGGCCTTGAGGATCTTTGCCTTGCTTGCCATATCACCTTCGAAGAAGAAAACCGGAAATCGGAAGCACGTCAGCTCGCCGTGCGAAACGGCATGCCGAACTCCTTGAGCAGCTCGCGGGCCTCGTCGTCGCTCCGGGTATTGGTCACGAACGTGATGTGCATCCCCTGGGTGTTGTTGACCTTGTCGGGGTCGACCTCGGGGAACACGACCTGCTCGGTGACGCCCATGGAGTAGTTGCCGTTGCCGTCGAAGCTGTCGGGGTTGAGGCCGCGGAAGTCGCGGATACGCGGCAGGGCGATGGAGATCAGCCGGTCCATGAACTCGTACATGCGTTTGCCGCGCAGCGTCACCATAGCGCCGATCGGGTTACCCTCGCGGAGCTTGAAGCCGCTGACCGCCTTTTTGGCCTTGGTGATGAGCGGTTTCTGGCCGGTAATCTGGGCCAGGTGGCCGCTCACCTCTTCGAGGATGGCCTTGTCCTGGGTGGCCCGGCCGACCCCCATGTTGACGACGATCTTCTGGAGCCGGGGCAGGGCGAGGCGGTTCTTGCGTCCCAGGCGTTCGGCGAGCCGTGGCACGATTTCCTCGCCGTAGCGTTTCTGGAGCCGCGCGGGCCCGATCGGCTCGGGCGCCGCGGCGGCCTCGGGCGCATGGTCCTTGGCGGCCTTGGGCGCATGGTCCTTGGCGGCCTTGGGCGCATGGTCCTTGGCGGCCTTGGGCGCAGCGTGGTCCTTGGGGGCCCTGGGGGCCTTCTTGTCCTCGTCGGCCTTGGCTTTCTCTTTCTTCTTGGCCACTGCTGTGCGAACCTTTCCCGGCGCTGGCGGCCGGCCTACTTCCTGACGTGCCGGGCGCGGGGCGGGCTGACCGCGCCCAGGCTGCTCGAGCACTTCTTGCAGTACCGCTCCTTGGCGCCGTCGTCGGTGTACCGGAACCCCAGCCGGACGCCGCGCCCGCAGCGGTCGCAGTACTTGAGGACGTTCGAGGCGCTGATGGGCATCTCCTTGGAGAGCCGGCCCCCCTGGGGGTTCTGGCGGCTCGGGCGGAGGTGCTTGTAGACTCGATTGACGCCCTCGACGATAACCTTGTTCACGCCGGGGATGACGCGGAGCACGCGGGCGACCTTGCGGCTCTTGGCGCTGCCGCGGTCGTCGCCGGCAATGACCTCCACCATGTCGTCGCGTCGTATGTGCATGGTCTTACCCTGTGTGGACCGGCGGAGCCGTGGAGCGGTGGACCTGGCGAACGATTCAACAGGTTCAAGAGATCAACAGCTCAACGTTTCGCGTCAGACCACCTCCGCGGCGAGGCTGACGATTTTCATGAAGTTCCGCTCGCGCAGCTCGCGTGCCACTGCGCCGAAGATGCGCGTGCCGCGCGGGTTGTTCTCGTTATCGATGATGACCGCGGCGTTGCGGTCGAACCGCACGTAGCTGCCGTCGCCGCGCCGCGTGTTGGCGCGGACGCGGACGACCACCGCCTTGACCACGTCTCCCTGCTTGACGTCACCGCCGGGGATCGCCTTCTTGACGCTGGCCACGATGATATCGCCGAGCCCGGCGTAGCGCCGCTTGGTACCGCCGAGCACCTTGAAGCACATGATCTCCTTGGCGCCGGTATTATCGGCCACGTCGAGGTAGGTCTGAGCCTGGATCATGGTGTCCCTTTACCGTTCGGGCTCGGCGCCCGGCAGCTCATCGCTGGCCGCGCCGGCCACGCCGCGCGACACGACGCGCACGATGCGCCAGGACTTGGTTTTGGAGATGGGCCGGGTCTCCATGATCTCGACGGTATCGCCGGCGCGCGAGATGTTGTTTTCATCGTGCGCGTGGCAGACGGTGCGGCGTTTCAGGTACTTGCTGTAGCGGCTGTGTCGCACGAGCCGCGGCACTTCGACGCGGCGCGTCTTGGCCATCTTGTCGCTGGTGACGAGGCCGATGGCGCTCTTTTTGACGCCGCGCGGCTTGGTGGTTGGTTGCGTCATCGCTCGGTCCTACTTCGGCGCCGCCTGGATCTGGCGTTCGCGCTGGATGGTTTTGATGCGTGCGATCTCGCGCCGCGCCTTTTGGATCTCGCTGGGCGCCTCGACCCGCTCGGTCTCGGCCTGGAAGCGCAGGCGGAACAGGTTTTCGGTGGTTTCGCGGAGCGTGAGCGCGAGTTGCTCACTGCTCATGCCACGCAGTTCGGAAGCCTTGCTCATGGTCGTTCACTCGCGGCTGCTCGCGCGGCCGGCGCGTCGTGCGGGGCCCGTCTACAGGGTGGGCCGCCGCTTCAGGAAGCGGGTCTTCATGGGCATCTTGTGCGCGATGCGGGCGAAGCAGAGCCGCGCGGTCTCCTCGGGGACGCCGGCGAGCTCATAGATCACGCTGCCCGGCTTGATGACGGCGGCCCAGAACTCGGGCTCCCCCTTCCCCTTGCCCATGCGGGTTTCCGGGGGCCGCGAGCTCACGGACTTTTGCGGAAAGACGCGGATGTAGAGCCGCCCCTCGCCGCGCACGAAGTGGCTGGCCGTGACGCGGCCCGCCTCGATGCACTTGGCGTTGAGCCAGGCGGGCTCGAGCGCCTGCAAGCCGAACTCGCCGAACTCGACGGTGTTAGCGCGCGTCGCGTTGCCGCGGACCCTTCCGCGTTGGCTTTTTCGAAACTTCACGCGCTTGGGCATCAGCGCCATCGCCGGACTCCTCGTCGGACAGGTAATCGCCCTGGTTGATCCACACCTTGACCCCGATGTGCCCCTGGGCCGTCTTGGCCTCAAAAAACCCGTAGCTGATCTTGGAGCGCAGCGTCTGGAGCGGGATGGAGCCGGTGAGCGCCTTCTCCTGCCGCGACATCTCGGACCCGCCCAGCCGGCCGGAGAGCTGGATCTTGATCCCCCGCGCGCCGGCCTCCATGGTCTGGTCGAGCGCTCGCTTCATCGCCCGGCGAAAGCTGGCGCGTTTGCCGAGCTGCTCGGCAATGTCCTCGGCCACCAGCTGGCCGTCGATCTCCGGCCGGTTCACCTCCTCGATCTTGATGTTGATGCGCCGTTGCGTCAGGGTCTGCAGATCCTCCTGGAGCTTTTCGACCTCCTGCCCCTTGCGGCCGATGATGATACCGGGCCGCGCCGTGTGCAGGATCACCTTGACTTCGTCCCGCGTCCGTTCGATCTCGATCTTCGGGATGCCGGCGAAGGCGTACTTCTGGCGGATGTGCCGCCGGATCTTCTGGTCCTCCACCAGCAGGCTCGCGAACTCGTGCTTCGACGCGTACCAGCGGCTTCGCCAGTCTTCCATGACCCCGATGCGAAACCCGGTGGGGTGCACTTTTTGGCCCACGACAATACCTCGTGTCAGTCGTCCATGGTCGGCAGTCCGCGGTCCGCGGCACACAATGCAGCGGACGATGCGCGACCGACGGCGGACGGAATTTCTTGGCGCATTTCTTACCGCGCTGGAGCCCTGCTCAGGGCCCGTCAAAAAATAACTTGCCCATTGGACCTACTATTGGAGCCACTGCGCGCGACATAGCGGGCTTGATCGGGCGGCGCATTGACAAAACGGGTGTCGATCCCGCGCCTGCAACTCGCCTCGCAGTGGCTCCATTTCTGCCCATTTCACCGGTGTCGGCCCGCCGTTGAAAGAGAGAATCCGCTGAGACACACCCCGGCTCTCCATCGGACGTGCCATGGCAACTCGATGTCGCACACGCCGCGGATTTTCTCTTTCAAG
>JBGPMX010000500.1:0-4447 GCA_041487215.1 Planctomycetia bacterium
AAGGGCGGCCCGACTTCGCCACGTGGGTCGGGTTGGTGGTCACGCCGTCCAGGATGCCCCATGCGTGGGCCTCCCGGATCTCGCCCACGTCCGCCGTATCGAGAAAGAGTTGCATGGCTGTCATCCTTGGACGACCGGATTGCGGAGCACGCCGATCCCGCCGATTTCGACCTCGCACTTGTCTCCGGGCTTGAGGAAGACGGGCGGCTTGCGGGCGAACCCGACGCCCGGGGGAGTGCCGGTAAAGATGAGGTCGCCTGGCTCGAGCGTTAGGATCTGCGAGATGTATTCGACCGTTTCCCCGACGCCGAAGATCATTTCGCGTGTGTTCGAGTCCTGCATGGTCCGGCCATTCAGCCGCAACTGGATCGGCAGACTGTGCGGGTCGGTCAACTCGTCGGTCGTCACGAGCACGGGGCCGGTCGGCCCGAAGGTGTCGAACGTTTTACCGCACATCCACTGGCCGCCTGGTTTCTTGAGTTGCCAATCGCGCGCGGAGACGTCGTGCCCGCAGGTGTAGCCTGCGATGTGCCGAACGCCGTGCCCCTTGGGAATGTTGTGCCCCGGCGCGCCGATCACGATGACCAGCTCCGCCTCGAAATCCACCTCCTGGGAAACCGCGGGCAGCACGATGGGGTCCCCGTCGGCGATGAGCGCGGTCGGGTACTTGCTGAACAGGATCGGCTCGGCGGGGATCGCCGCGCCGCTCTCCTTGGCGTGGTCTTTGTAGTTGAGGCCGAGGCAAATAATTTTGCGCGGGTCCGGCACCGGGGGGCGGAGCCGCACGGATCGGGCCGGGTGCGCCTGCCCGGCCGGTTTTTGAGCGGCTTGCCGCAGCCGGCTCATGCCCTCCGACCCGAGCGCCAGAAAGTCGCGCATGGACGAGGGGAACCCGAGGCTTGCCAGGTCCACGTAGCCGCCGTCGCGCTCGATCCCTGCCCGCGCCACGCCTTCGACTTCGAATGTTGCCAGCCGCAAAGGAAACCTCCTCCACGCTCGAGATAGCGATGCTCTGCCGTGCGGATGCTGGGACGTCCGTCGGGTCACCTTACCGGATGGCCCGGTGGGCCGCAACCGGATCGGTGCGCCGAGACTTCCGAAGTCTTCAGCGCGGCGCGAATGGACTTCGGAAGTCTTTTTTGAAGGACCGAGCGAAGCGCCCGACTTCGGAAGTCAGTTGGGCGCAGAGACGAAGACCTCCGAAGGTCGAAGACTTCCGAAGTCGTGGGCATCCCTTACCGCGGCTTCATCCGCACGCCGGAACGATTACAATCCGCCCATGCCCGAACCGCCCCCCATCCCGTTGCTGCTCGACACGGATATTGGCGACAACGTGGACGACGCCCTGGCCGTGGCACTTGCCGGGCGGAGCCCCGAGCTCAACCTGCGGGGCGTGACCACGGTGTTCCGCGATACCGCGCAGCGCGCCGCGGTGGCGCTGGCCGTGCTCGACGCCTTCGATCGCGGCGACGTGCCGGTAGCGGCGGGGGTAGGCAAACCGCTCATCGGTCCTTGGGACCACCGCGCGCCGGACCTGTTCGCCCCCGACCTCACCCGTTACATGGACCGGACCGACCGGCGCGGCGCCGTTCGATTCCTCGTGGAGATCATCGATGCGCTGCCCGCGCCGATCACGCTCTGCGCAATCGGCCCGCTCACGAACGTTGCCATCGTGCTGGCGATGCGCCCGGACCTGGCCGACAAGCTGCGCCTGGTCGTCATGGGGGGAACGATCACGAGCCGCGAGCGCGAGACGAACATGGCGGCCGATCCGGAGGCGGCGCGCATTGTCTTGGCGAGCCGCGCGGAGATCACGCTGGTCGGGCTGGATGTCACGCGGCGCTGCACGCTCAGCGCTGCCGAGGTGGATCGCATCCGCGCTTCGGGCGCGGCGGGCACCCGGCTGCTGGCCCGGATGATCGAGGCCTGGAGCGGCCGGCACGCCCGGCTGCCCACGCCGCACGATCCGCTGGCCGTCGCGCTGGCGTTTATGCCGGACCTCTGCCGCCGCGAGCCCATGGCGGTGACGGTCGATACATCCAACGAGGCGCCGCGCGGCGTTACGCTCGCTGCACCGCTGGCCTCGAGCCGCACGCAGGTCTGCACCGACGTGGACCGGGATCGGTTCGTCGCGTGCCTGCTCGATCGCATCGGCGCAGCGCCGTGAAACGGTCGCGCGTTGACGCGCACCGGGTGTGAGAGCAACAATCGGCATTATCAGGCTAGAGAATCTCATTTAGGAGGTCGCTACCATGCCGTTCACCGTGCCGGAACTGCCGTACCCGAAGGAAGCGTTGGAGCCTCACATCGACGCCAAGACGATGGAGATCCATCACGACAAGCATCACGCCGCGTACGTGAGCAAGCTGAACGAGGCGGTCCAGAAGCACCCGGAGCTGGAGAAGAAGACGGTCGAAGAGCTGCTGAGCTCGATCAACACCATCCCCGAGGACATTCGCACGGCGGTGCGCAACCATGGCGGGGGACACGCGAACCACAGCCTGTTCTGGACCATCATGGGGCCGAAGGCGGGCGGAGAGCCGACCGGGGAGGTGGCCTCTGCGATCAAGTCCACGTTCGGGGGCTTTGCGAGCTTTAAAGAGAAGCTGGCGGCCGCGGCGGTCGGCCAGTTCGGCAGCGGATGGGGCTGGCTGTGCCTCGATAAAGCGGGCAAGCTCGTGGTCAAGTCGTTGCCCAACCAGGACAGCCCGCTCATGGACGGGCTGAAGCCGATCCTGGGCGTCGACGTCTGGGAACACGCCTATTATTTGAAGTATCAGAACCGGCGTCCGGATTACGTCACCGCCTGGTGGAACGTGGTGAACTGGAACGAGGTGAACAAGCGCTACGCGGCGGCGAAGACGGGGTGACGCGTTGTCGTTCTAGGGCGGTCCGCGCGCGGGGCTCAGGCGGGCGAGAGCTGGGCGGGGTGGAAGCGGTCCTGGAGTGCCGAGACGCGCATCGGGCGGGTGCGCAGCGCCTCGATGCCCTGCACGGCGATGCGTGCGGCGGCTATGGTAGTGATGCACGGCACGCCGTGGGATGTTGCGGCCGCGCGGATCCGTCCCTCGTCGGTGCGCGCGCCCTTGCCGCTGGGCGTGTTGATCACCAGCGCGATGCCGTCGTTGGCGATCAGGTCGAGCAGATTGGGGCGGCCCTCTTGCAGCTTGCGGATCAGCTCGGCCTCGACCCCCTCCTCGGCCAGCGCGCGGGCGGTGCCCGCGGTGGCGACCAGCCGGAACCCCATTTCCTTGAGCTTTCGCGCCACCGGCACGATGGCCCGCTTGTCCCGCTCGGAGACGCTCACGAAGACGGTTCCTTCGCGGGGCAGGGCGCTGGACGCGGCCATCTGGCTCTTCGCGAACGCCATGGCGAAGTCGTCGTCGATGCCCATGACCTCGCCGGTGGAGCGCATTTCGGGGCCGAGCACGATGTCGACGCCCGGGAACTTCGAGAACGGGAAGACGCTCTCCTTGACCGAGACGTGCTTGGGCCACGGCTCCTCGTCGATCCCCTGCTCGGCAAGTGACACCCCGACCATGGCGCGCGCGGCGATCCGCGCCAGTGGTACGCCGGTCGCTTTGGACACGAACGGCACGGTGCGGCTGGCGCGCGGGTTGACCTCGAGCACGTACACCTGGCCGTCTTTGACCGCGTACTGCACGTTCATGAGCCCGCAGACGCCGAGCTCGCGGGCAAGCGCGTAAGTGCTCTCGCGCAGCTCGAGGATCACGGCGGCGGGCAGCGTCTGCGGCGGGATGGCGCAGGCCGAGTCTCCCGAGTGGATGCCCGCCTCCTCGACGTGCTGCATGATCCCGCCGACGATCGTGCGCCGCCCGTCCGACACGGCGTCCACGTCGACCTCCATGGCGTCTTCCAGAAACTTGTCAATCAATACGGGGCGGCCGGGCGACACGTCCACCGCCTCGGCAACGTACCGCGCCAGCGATTCGTCGTCGTAGACGATCTGCATGGCGCGGCCGCCAAGCACGAAGCTGGGACGCACCAGCAACGGGTAGCCGATGCGGTGGGCGATGCCCTGCGCCTGGTCCAGGCTGGTGGCGGACCCGTTGGGTGGGCGGCGCAGCTTGAGCCGCTCGAGCAGCGCGTCGAACTGCTCGCGGTCCTCGGCCGCGTC
Source organism: Planctomycetia bacterium (assembly GCA_041487215.1). Taxonomy (GTDB): domain Bacteria; phylum Planctomycetota; class Planctomycetia; order JALXBF01; family JBGPMX01; genus JBGPMX01. Next base: position 4,139 of record JBGPMX010000500.1, read on the forward strand.
GATCGACGCCGGGCTCGTGCCGATGATCGGCACGCCGGCCAGCTCGAGCGCGCGGGCGAGGTTGAGCGGCGTCTGACCGCCGAACTGGACGATGACTCCTTCCGGCTTGATCCGGTCGCAGATGTTGAGTACGTCCTCGACCGTGAGCGGCTCGAAGAACAGCTCATCCGAGGTGTCGTAATCCGTCGAGACCGTCTCAGGGTTGGAGTTCACCATGACGGTCTGGAAGCCGTCCTCGCGCAGCGCGAACGCGGCCTGGCAGCAGCAGTAGTCGAACTCGATCCCCTGGCCGATGCGGTTCGGCCCGCT
>JBGPMX010000501.1:0-4437 GCA_041487215.1 Planctomycetia bacterium
CGCGTCGCGCGGCAAGAGTTCGCCGCGCACGTAGAGCACGGCCGGCGGGCTGGCGAGCGTCGTGAGCGGCGCGGGGAACTCCGGAGAGTCGGCCGTGAGCACCCGGATGCCCAGCCGCTTGCACTCGGCCAGCTCGTGCTCCACCGGGGACTCGGCTCGCGCCGATCGGATCCGCTCGGCCAGCGTCGCGCCGATGCCGGGCACCTGGCGCAGGCGGCTGAGCGGCGCGTCGAGCGCGCCGCTGGGGCTGCCGAAATGCTCGACCAGCGACCGGAAGTGGTGCGGGCCGACCCCGCTCACCAGCGAGAGGCAGAGGATGTCGTGGGCCGCCTGCTCCGGCGACACGGGCGCGGCGGGACCCCGCGCGGAAGGCGTTGCGTCCTGCCAGAGCTCGATCTGAGCGTCATCGGACACGGGGGTGACTCCGGTTGACCGTCGGTTTCTCGTCCTGAAGAGATCCTTCGCTGCTCGTTCCTCGCCGGCTCAGGATGACAAGGTGCGCTCGTACCTCGCTCCGCTCAGGATGACAACCCGGTGCATGGGTGCCGAGGGCCGAATGCTTGTACCGTATGCGGTTCTACGCCAGCACGTCCGCGATCACGCGGCGAACCGCGGACACGTCCACATCGTCACACAGCTCGACCCGCCCGATCGAGCGCGGCAGCACGAAGCGGAGCCGCCCGGCGCGGGTTTTTTTGTCGCGCTGCATGGCCTCGACGAGCGCATCCGGATCGAGCCCGCGCGCGGCCGTGGGCAGGCCGAACCGCTCGAGCAGCCGGACTTGCCGCTCGGTCGTTTCGGCCGAGATACGATCCAGCCGCTGCGCCAGCCGGCTGGCGGCGACCATGCCGATGGCCACCGCCTCGCCGTGCACGAGCTCGTGCGAAACCGCTTCGATGGCGTGCGCGAAGGTGTGGCCGTAGTTGAGCACCGCCCGGCGTTCCGAGAGCTCGCGCTCGTCCTCCTCGACGATCGCCGCCTTGAGCCGGCATGAGCGTGCGATCATCGGGCCGGTCGCCTTGGGCTCCAGGGCGAGGATCGCGTCGGCGTGCGACTCGAGGAACGCGAAGAAGTCCGCATCCAGGATGACGCCGTACTTGACGACCTCGGCCAGCCCCGCACGCAGCTCGCGCGCGGGCAGCGAGGCCAGGGTGTTGGTGTCAATGACCACGCCGATCGGCTGGTGGAACGCGCCGATCATGTTCTTGGTGATGCGGCCGTCCGGGCCGCGGTGGTTCACGCCCACTTTGCCGCCCACCGAGCTGTCCACTTGGGCGAGCAGGCTGGTGGGCACTTGCAGGAAGGGGAGCCCGCGCGCGTAGGTGGCGGCCACGAATCCGGCCAGGTCCCCGACCACGCCGCCGCCGACGGCCGCCACGAGCGTGCGGCGGTCGGCCGCCATACGCACCAGCTCGTCGTAGCCCCGTGCGGCCGACTCGAGCGACTTGCTCGGCTCGCCCGGCTCAAGGATCAACCAGCCGACGTTCGCTGCCGTCTCGGCGAGCTGCCCGGCCACGCGCTCCGCATAGGGATGCTCGGTGTGGCGATCGCACACGACCAGCGCCTGGTGGCCGCGCCAGCGCTGGCGCACGAACGCGCCGAGCGACCCGATCGCGTCGCTGGATACGACGATCGGGTAGCTGCGCTCGCCCAGGTTGACTTCGATCTCGGTACGCTGCATCGCGCCGTTCACCTTGGTGGCCTGGATTCTAACCCGGGCGGTTGGCTGGGTGCCACGGGCTGGCATGAAGCGCCCCTCACCCCCGTCCCCTCTCCCCACGCTCGCTCCTGTGATCCATGAGAGGAGCAAGCGTGGGGCGAGGGGAGAGAGGAACATCCGGTTTTAGACCGGATGCGCTAAGGCGCTCGGGCCCCATACGTCCGTCTCCCCCCTCGCCCTACCTTCGAGCGCTCGGGCGCCATCCGTCCCTCTCCCCCCTCGCCCCACACATGCCGCCCTCAGCAATCACGGCGGCGTGCGTGGGGAGAGGGGACGGGGGTGAGGGGAAGTCAGCGCCCGGGAGACCTTCGGTCCGCACACCAGGGGGGTCGGAGACCCGCGCCGAACGAGGTTCATCCGGCTGAAGCGTGCGCATAGTGCCGGTTGAACCTTTCCTAAGAGGGGGCGGGCGGCGAGGTGATGGCGCTCGGGGCCTGCTCGTCGCCGCTGCGCTGCCGCTCGTGCTCGGCCTGCAGCCGTCGCGCGAGCCGGAACAAGTCGCGCGTCTTCCGCCGCAGCAGGATCACTGCCGTCGCCGTCCAGCTGCCCGCCATCACGATCGCGTAGACCGCGCTCGACGAGACAGTTGCGGGCTCCTGGACGAACGCCGCGGCAAGCATGGAGCCGGCCCACGGCATGCTGACCAGAGCGCAAGCGAGCCCTACCCACCAGGCCCAGGTGCGTCCCGACAATAGTCCCTGCGCCGTGAGGAATCCGGCAACCGCCACCGGTGCGCCGATGATGTAGCCCAGGGAGGTCGGGTGCCCGCGCAGGATACCGGCGATCTCTGCAACTGCCAGCATGGCGAACTGAAATGCGGCGCCGAAGAACCAGAAGCCGACCAGGATCATCTCCTGCGGCCGGGCCGCGACGATCTCGCGGCTGTCGAAGCGATAGCGATAAGGCGTGGCGGCCACCGGCCTGCCGCCCAGGTAGTTCTCGAAATCATCCGCGAATTCCCGTGCCGCCTGGTACCGTTCCTCCGGGTCCTTGGCCGTGGCCTTGTGGACGATCGCCTCGAGCGCCGGATCGATCGCGGCGTTTCGCCAGTGTAGCGGTGGCAGCGCCTTGGTGACGATCTGCCGCAGCACGCTCTCTCGCGTGGCCCCGGTGATCGGGGCGCGGAGCGTCAGCAGCTCGTAGAGCACCATGCCGAGCGAGTAAATGTCGCTGCGGTGATCGACGTCCACACGCCCGGTGACCTGTTCGGGGCTCATGTAGAGCGGCGTGCCGACGAGCTGGCCGGTGAAGGTCAGGGTCGCGTCCTCGAAGAAACGCGAGATGCCGAAATCGATGATATGAACGTGGCCCGCGCGGTCCACCATGAGGTTCTCCGGCTTGAGATCGCGATGCACCACGCCTCGTTCGTGGGCGTGGGCGAGCGCGGCGCACGCGTCGCGGATGATCTCGCAGGATCGCCGGATGTGGTCGCGGCGGGCCGCGATCCGTCGCGCCGGATCGGTGAGCACGACCGCGCCGGACTGGTCGGACGCACTCGCACCCGGCGCCGGGGCCTCGTCCGGCTCGTCGAAGCGGATCGTTTCGGCCGGTGCGCCCTCGGCTCCGCTGTGACGCGGCCAGCTCACCATCGACTCACCGTCGCTCTCGGCGCGCGCCAGCCGGTCGAGCACAACGCGCAGCGGGACGCCGTCGATGAGCTCCATGGCGATGTAGCAGACCCGGTCGTCCTGCCCGGCGTAGTAGATGCTGGCGATGCCGGGATGGTGCAGCTTGGCGGCCGCCTGCGCCTCGCGACGGAACCGCGCGATGTCGCGATCCCGCGTGAGCCGATTGCCTAGCACCTTGAGGGCCACGGGGCGGTTCAGCGAGACCTGCTGCGCCTGGTAGACGACGCCCATGCCGCCCGCGCCCAGCATTCGCTCGATGCGGAAGTCGCCGATCTCAAGATTGTTCGGCGGCGGTTCTTTGTCGCTCATGGTTGAGAACCACGCTGCCGGCGATTAGAGTGCACGGGTCGCGCTCGAGCCACCCGCCCGTACATCGGGCGAGCCCGCCCCACCGCACTGCCTCTTATGATCGGGAGCCAACCATGAAACGTCGAGCCTTTCTCCAGACGACCGCGGCTGCTGGCCTTGGGGCCCTCGCCGCCGGGGCCACACCGTTCGTGCATGCCACCGATAAAGCGGGCAGCAAGAACCCCGTCATCGGCCAGGGGGACTACCGCTACGAGTGTATCCACGGCTGGGGCGAGCTGCCCGATGCCATCCGCTGGGAGACCACCCACGGCGTCACGGTGGACGAAGCGGGCCTCATCTACATCAAGCACCAGGGGCACGGGCAGCACCCGATGGACACGATCGCGGTGTTCGACCCCGCCGGCAAGTTCGTGCGATCGTTCGGCAAGGAGTACTACCAGGGCGGGCACGGCATCGACATCCGCAAAGAGGCGGGCGAGGAGTACCTGTACCTCAGCGACATCCAGAACCGCCAGGTCGTAAAGACCAGTCTCAAAGGAGACGTGGTGTGGAAGCGGAGCTACCCGACCGAGCCGGGGGTGTACCAGAAGATCGACGAGTACCGGCCGACCAACGTGGCGTTCGCGCCGGACGGCGGCTTCTACGTGGGCGACGGCTATGGGTCGCACTACATCCACCAGTACGACAAGGACGCGAAATGGGTGCGAACGTGGGGGGGCGAGGGGACGGAGCCGGGCAAGATGCGCACGCCGCACGGCCTGTGGCTGGATGATCGTCCCG
>JBGPMX010000502.1:0-4436 GCA_041487215.1 Planctomycetia bacterium
CGCGAAGAGATGAAGAAGAAGCTGATGGAAGAGATCCAGGAAGGCGACGTGCGGCGCGGGATCGTGAAGAACATCGCGGACTTCGGCGTGTTCGTCGACCTGGGCGGCATCGACGGCCTGCTGCACATCACCGACATGAGCTGGGGCCGCATCGGCCATCCGTCGGAGATGGTCGCCATCGACCAGGAAATCGAAGTGCAGATCCTGCACGTCGACCGCGAAAAGGAAAAAATCGCCCTGGGCCTCAAGCAGCTCACCGCCAGCCCCTGGGACAAGGTACCCGAGAAGTACCCGGTCAGCACGCGGGTCAAGGGCGAGGTCGTGAACGTGATGAGCTACGGCGCGTTCGTCAAGCTCGAGGAGGGCATCGAGGGCCTCGTCCACATCAGCGAGATGAGCTGGACCAAACGCATCAACCACCCGAACGAGCTTGTGCACGTCGGGGATGAGGTCGAGGTGGTCGTGCTCGCGCTGAACCGCGACAAGCAGGAAATCTCGCTGGGCATGAAGCAGACTCAGACGAACCCCTGGGACCAGGTGGCGTCCAAGTACCCGCCCGGAACCATCGTCAAGGGGGTCGTGCGCAACCTCACCAACTACGGCGCGTTCGTCGAGATCGAGCAGGGGATCGACGGCCTGCTGCACGTCAGCGACATGAGCTGGACCCGGAAGATCGGACACCCCAACGAGCTCGTCGAGAAAGCGCAGGAGGTCGAGTGCGTCGTGCTGTCGGTCGATCAGGACCGCAAGCGGATCGCGCTGGGCCTCAAGCAGCTCCGCAAGGATCCCTGGGAGACCGACATCCCGTCGCGCTACCAGCCCGGTGACATGGTGAAGGGAAAGGTGACGAAGCTCACGAACTTCGGCGTCTTCGTCGAGCTCGAGCCGGGGCTGGAGGGACTGCTGCACATTTCCGAGCTGGCCGATCACAAGGTCGAGAGCCCCGAGGACGAGGTTGCGGTCGGGGACGAGGTGGAGGTGAAGATTCTCCGCGTCGACCCGGGCGACCGCAAGATCGGGCTCAGCCGCAAGCGGGTGCAGTGGGCGAAGGAGGAAGGCGAGGGGGGCGAGCCGTCCGGCGCCAAGCCCGAGTCGTCCAAGCCGGCGCCCGTGCTCAAGGGGGGCATCAGCGGCGAGAGCGGCCCGCTCATCGACCCCAATGCCGCCGGCTAACCGTGCCGGCGCTGAACCCTCTCACGAAGACTTAACCGCAGAGCACGCAGAGATCGCCGAGGAGGAGGCGGATTTCGCCGCCTCTTTCCCCCGCTTTCTCTGCGCACTCTGCGGTTCTATATTTCTGCGTCAACGTCCCCGCGACGACTGCGCCGTGTCGCGCGCGAAACCCGCTGCGGCGCCCGAACCGGGAGCGAACCCCTGGCCGCGCGTGCCGAGACTTCGGAAACCTGCTGCGACCATCTGAAATCCAAAATCTAAAATCCAAAATTTGAGATCTGCCGGTTACGATGGGTGCCTTATGCAAACGGTTGGGGTCGGCCTTCTAGGGCTCGGCACGGTCGGCAGCGGCGTTGCGCGCTTGCTGCTGGAACACGGGGACCGCATCGCGCGGCGCACCGGGCTGCGGCTCGAGCTGCGCCGCGTCGTCGTGCGCGACGTCCGGAAAGAGCGTGGCGTGGTGTTGCCGAGCCGGCTGCTCGCCAGCGACGTCAGTGCGGTGGCGCAGGATCCGGGCGTGCAGGTCGCGGTGGAGCTGTGGGGCGGGGTGGGGCCCGCGCGGCGAGCGATCCTCGAGCTCATCGACGCCGGCAAAGACGTGGTGACGGCGAACAAGGCGCTGCTGGCCGAGCATGGCCCGGAGCTGTTCGATCGCGCACACCGCGCGGGACGCGCGCTGGCGTTCGAGGCGGCGGTCGCCGGCGGCATCCCGATTATCTCGGCAATCAGCCAGGGCCTGGCCGCCAACCAGATCCTCTCGATCTCGGGAATCCTCAACGGGACGTCGAACTACATCCTCACCGCAATGGCCGAGACGGGCGAAACGTACGCAGCGGCGCTGCGACGCGCGCAGGAACTCGGCTATGCCGAGAGCGATCCCAGCCTGGACGTGGACGGCACCGACGCCGCACACAAGCTGGCCATCCTGGCGCAGCTCGGCTTCGGCTGCCGCGTGACCACCGCCGACATCGCGCGCCAGGGCATCGACCGCCTCGACGCCGCCGACGTGCGCTACGCCGGCGAGCTCGGCTACGCCATCAAGCTGCTGGCCACCGCCAAGCTGTGTGACGGCTCGGTCGAGCTGCGTGTGGCGCCTACGCTGGTGCGTCACCGCAGCCCGCTTGCCGAGGTCCGCGGCGCCTACAACGCCGTCCAGGTGATTGGGGACGCGGTCGGGGACACGCTGTTCTACGGCCGGGGCGCCGGGCAAATGCCCACGGCCAGCGCCGTGGTGGGGGATATCATCGACACGGCGCTCGGCCGCGCCGGCATCACCTTCCGGACGCTCGCGAACTGGATTGAGGCACAGGGGACGCCGCGCATCCAGCCGTCCAGCGAGGTACACGGGCGTTACTACCTGCGGTTCCTGGCCGAGGATCGGCCGGGCGTGCTCGGCCAGATCGCCCGGATCCTCGGCGAGCACCGCATCTCCATCTCGTCGGTCATCCAGCACGAGGCGGAAGAGGATCACGAAGGCGCGCCGGTGCCGCTCGTGATCATGTCGCACAACGCGATCGAGGCGGCCACACTGGGCGCGCTCTGCGACATCGACCGGCTCGGGTCGGTCCGCCCCCCCAGCGTGTGCCTGCGGGTGGAGGGTTGAATGAAGTTCGCCATTGTCATCCCGGACGGCTGTGCCGACGAACCGCAGGACAGCCTGGGGGGCAGGACCCCGCTGCAGGCGGCGCGGATCCCGAACATGGACCGTATTGCGCACCAGGGAATCACCGGGCTCGCGAACAATGTGCCGGAGGCGCTGACGCCGGCCAGCGACGTGGCCACGCTGTCGCTGTTCGGGTACGACCCGCTGCGCTACTACACCGGTCGCGCACCGCTCGAGGCGGCGGCCCTGGGCATACGGCTCGGGCCGCACGACTGGGCCGTGCGATGCAACCTGGTCACGATCACCGACGACGTGATGCGGGACTTTTCCGGCGGGCACGTCTCCATCCCCGACGGGCGCGCCTACATGAAGAGCGTGGCCGAGCGGCTGGGGGGCGGGCCGCTCGAGTTCTATCCCGGCGTGAGCTACCGCAACTTGCTGGTCTATCGCGCAAGCGCCGATGCGCCCGCACCGTTCGCGAGCGGCACCCGCACGCAGGCGCCGCACGACATCCCGGACCGCCCGATCGCCGACTACCTGCCACACGGGCCGGGCAGCGAGCTCTTGCGGCGGCTCATGCAGGAGAGCCGGGCGATCTTCACGGACCACGCGACGAACCGCGCACGCCGCGCGCGCGGCGAACCGCCCGTCACGCAGATCTGGCTCTGGGGCCAGGGCCAGGCGCCGGACCTGCCCCGCTTCGAGGACGTGTACGGCAAGCGCGGGGCGATCATCACGGCGGTCGACCTGCTGCGCGGCGTTGCCGCGTTTCTGGGCTGGTGCCGCGTCGACGTTGCGACCGCCACCGGCTACCTCGACACCGACTACGCCGCCAAGGGGCGCGCGGGGGTCGCCGCGCTTGCCAACGCCGACCTGGTCTGCGTGCACGTCGAGGCGACCGACGAGGCGAGCCACGAGGGGCGTGGCGACGAGAAGGTGCGAGCGCTCGAAGAGATCGACCGGCACATCGTCGGCCCGCTGCTGGACGCGCTGCCGCAGTACGGCGCGTGGCGCATCCTGGTCTCCCCCGACCATCCCACGCCGCTCCGCACCCGCAGCCATGGCCGCGGGTTCGTGCCGTGGGCGATCGCCGGCAGCGGCATCGCGGCGAGCGGCCAGACCTACGACGAGCCGAGCGCGGCGAGCGGCCGGCACCGCTTCGATCGCGGCCACGAGCTCATGCGCTTCTTTCTGGGACCGATTAGCGGAGGAGCCTAACGACTTGCCTCTCACGGTTCAGAAGTTCGGCGGTTCCAGCGTGGCCACCAGCGAGCGGATCATGGCGGCGGCGCGCCGCGCCATTCGAGCCAAGCGGGCGGGCAACCAGGTGATCGTGGTCGTCAGCGCGCGCGGCGACACGACCGACGAACTCATCGCGCTGGCGCGGGAGATCTGCGCGCAGCCGCCGGCGCGCGAGATGGACATGCTGCTGTCGACCGGCGAGCAGATCTCGATCGCGCTGATGGCCATGGCGATCCAGTCCAACGGCGAGCCGGCCGTGAGCCTCACCGGCGCCCAGGTGGGGATCGTGACCGACGCGTTCCACACCAAGGCACGCATCAAGAGCATCTCGACCGACCGCATCCGCCAGGCGCTCGACGGCGGCCAGATCGTCATCGTGGCCGGCTTCCAGGGGGTGGACGAGAGTGACAACATCACC
>JBGPMX010000503.1:0-4420 GCA_041487215.1 Planctomycetia bacterium
CCCCTCGCCCCACGCACGCCGCCCTCAGCGATCACGGCGGCGTGCGTGGGGAGAGGGGATGGGGGTGAGGGGCGCCCGGCGACGTATGCTAATCCTCGTGTCTGGCGGCTGCCTCGATCTTCTCGATTGCTTCCCGGGCCGCCTTCTGGGCCTCGCCTGTGAGAAGGTTGCCGAGTTGCGTCGCAGCGTTACGCAATGCCGGTAGCGCTTGTTTCGCTCCGGGTCCGATCTGACCGAGCGCGATTGCTGCGATCTTGCGCAGATATGTGCTCTGGTCCTGGAGCGCCTCGATGAGCGCGGGAACCGCCTGCTCGGCGCCCGGACCAATCTCGCCGAGTGCCCTTGCTGCCCAGGATCGCTCGGCGCTGTCGTCGCTTTGGAGCGTATCAATCAAGTCTGGCACCGCGGCAGCTGCCGACGGCCCGAGTCCCGCGATGGCTGCAAAGGCGGCTCCTCGTACGTCTCGATCCTCGCTGTGGAGTAATCGCATGATGCGCGGGACTTCGCCCCGCGCTCGTTCTGGGCACATCTCGTGGAGAAGCCGCGCCGCATGTTCGCGAACCTTCGCGCGGTTGTCGTCCAGCCCCGCGAGCGCTACGGGCACGAGATCCACCTCTTCCGGCCGGATGTGTGCGAGTGCCACGAACGAAGCCCGGCGAATAAACTCGTCGGGATCCCTGGTCGCTTCGATCAGAGCGGGAACGGCGGCGGCCGCCGCGGGCCCGATGCGCTCGAGCGCCATCACGGCGAAGATGCGCTCGGCCCCTCCCGGATCTGCCAGCAGCTCTGCGAGTGCCGGCACGGCGTCCTTGGCGCCGGTGCCCATCGCCCCGGCCGCTTCGATCGCCGCTTTACGGACCGCGGGATCGCTGTCGCGGATTGCGACAACCACGGCGGCCATGGGTAAGTAACCACCATCCGACAACGCCTTGATCGCTGTGCGACGTACCTCGGGATCCGCGTCCTCCAGAGCTTTGGTCAATGCGGTGACTTCCGCGTTCTGGTCGACGCCGATCTTCGCAATGGATTGCGCCGCCAAGCGGCGTCCATCGGCGTCGGGCTCGTTCAGTCCGGGCAGGATCGCCGGGATGGCGGTGCGCCCGATCACAACCAACCGCTCAAACGCGATGCTCCGGACTTCGGGATCAGCGTCATGGATCGCGTCGCCGATCACAGCGAGAGTGTCGCTCCCTTCACGATCGACCTGAACGAGGGCCGCGATGGAGTCGCCACGCACGCGAGGATCGTCGTCGCGCGCTGCGGCGCGAAGAGCCGGCGCCGCCTCGCGTGCCATAGGCCCCATTCTGCCGATACCCAGAGCCGCAGCCGCGCGTGTCGTCGCGTCCTCATCCGTCAAGAGGGCGACCAGGTCGGGCAGAGCGCGCGGGCCAATCTGGGCGAGCGCTTCGGCGGAACTGAGCCGCGACGCCCGAGTGGAGTGCGCGTCTCGCGCATCCGCCGCCAGGCGGTGTTGCCGCCAGGCAGGCCAGACGGCCAGGCCGGTCATGACGGCGACGGCCGCCGTGCCGGCGGCGAGACCGAGCACGGCAAGGCGCCGCAGGCGGGTTGAGGTGGACATAGTTGACCGGTTCCGCGTTTTCTGAATCCGGCCCCCTCTCCCGCTCATGGATCCGTGGGAGAGGGCAGGGTGAGGGCCGACTCAATAGCAGCCCACCGCAAAGCACCGTCTCACCTGCCGGGGCAGCTGATACCCCCCCCTCCCCCCCCTTGCCAAGGGGGGGACAAGGGGGGGTATCAGCATCGCCCTCTTCCGGGGAGGCACCGAGATGCTTCGCTTGGCTCGTTCCTCGCTTGGCTCAGGATGACACCTGCCATCTCCTGTGCCCTCTCCCCCGCATGATCTAGGAGCGCGGGGGCGAGGGGACCGCCCGTGGGGAAGGCCTGAACGGGAAAGCGCAACTACCGCAGCGCGTCTTCCGTCGCGCGCAAGAGCGGCCCGGCACTCACCGGCTTCCCCGTCGCGTGCTCCATCCACAGATCGGGCGTCACGCTGCCGAAACTCGCCATCCGCTCGAACTCCGCACCGAGGTTCCTCCCCTTCAAGTGCTCTTCAATCTGCGCCGAGATGAACCGCCCGATCGGGTAGTCCGGCAAGTACATCATCAGGCTGATCATGTGCGAATAGACAGCCAGCAGCGTGCTGTCGCGCACGCCGAACACCGGCGCGTAGTGCTCGTTCCACACGTTCTTTGCGATCGCTACCGTCGCCTCACGCAGCTCGGCGGGCGTCGCGTCCGGATGGTCGTACATCCAGTGCCAGACGACCATGTCTACCATCGCCGGTCCCGAAATCTCGTAGGCGGTCCAGAAATCATTCAGCACACGGCTGCGCTGCCACTCGGCGTCCGGCTTCTCGAGCTCGAGCAGTTCCAGGTCGCGCGCCTGGAACACGAACGCGAGCGCTTCGGTGAACGCGTTGTTCGGCACGCCGGCCAGCGCCGTGTGATCGACCTCGTAGAGCGAGAACACCTGCTCGACGTTGTGCCCCATTTCGTGGATCGCGATGTTGTACCCCTTGTAGTCCATGCCCCCGCGCTCCACCCGCGTGCGCAGCCGCGGCTTGTCGCCGCGGCGCAGCGCGGGCATGGCGTGCCCCGCGCCGCGCGATGGATCGACCGCGATCTGGGCGGCCAGGTAGTGCGCCCGCTCGGGGGAGAAGCCGAGCGCCGTGAGCAGACGCGGCATGGCTGCCTGAAACGCCTCGACGGTCGGATACCGCTCGGAGACGATGCGGTCCAGCTCGGCCTCGGCGTGCTTGCCACGCGGCTGGAACCCGCTGTACCAGATATCGAACGGCTCGAGATCGCGGCCCAGTCGCTGGCGGATCCGCGCGGCGACGCGTGGCACCAGCGGGGATTCGAGCACGTCGCGCAGCATCCCTTCGACGCGGCGCTCGGGCAGCTCGCGGTTCTCTTCGAAACGCCGGGCGATGAGCGTCGCCGCGGCGGGGGAATACGGGTCGGCACGCCGCGCGGCGTGGAACGTCGCCAGCAGGTGGGCGTAACGCGTGTCCGGCTCGCGGTCCGCCGCGGGTTCCGCGTCCAGCCCCGCGCGGCCGCCGCCCGCCGCCGCATCGGCGCCGGGCTCGACGGAATCCGCCGGCGCCGATCGCACCGTGTTCTCGAACGGCGACCAGTCGACACGCGGGTTGTTGATCACCACCCGAGGGATCGTCTGGGTCACGATCCGCTCCATGACCTTGGCGATCATGCGCTGCTTCGGCAGCCCATCCGGGTCCGCGTAGTCCGCCTTCAGCTCGTCGCGCAGGTTCCAGTGCGAGATCAACCGCATGCCCGCGAGAAACAGCCGGCGGCCGTCCGGATCCACCAGGTGGTGCATCCAGATGTTGTACTCGGCGATGTAGGCATCCGCGTCGGCCGTGGCACGCGTGATCGCCTGGTTGACGTCGGCCGGCACGCGCTTCGAGAAACGCTGGGTGAGCCGGGCTTCCGCCCACTGGCGACGCGTCCAGTGCGGGCCCAGCTCGAGCCGCTCGTCGAGCGTCGTGAGCGGGAAGTTCAGCAGGGCGACGAACGCCGTGCGGTTCGCGAAGAGGTCGTCCACCAGGTGGGCGGACGGGTCGAAGGCGCCGAACATGCGGTCGATCGGCAGCAGCGGCCCGGTGTCCAGCTCGGTCCAGTGATGCAGCTCGCGGCCGATCTCGTTGAGGTGCCCGTCGAGCTGCTCGAGCGCGTACTCGAAGTGCTCCAGGGTGGCGTCGAGCACGGCCGGATCCGAGACGAACGCGTCACGCACGAGCTCGGCGAAGGCGGCGGCGTCACCGTCGCCGGGACGCCAGAGCCGGGCTACCTGGGCCAGGCCGCGGCGGATGCGTACCCGTTCGGCCGCGCCGTGCTTCGTTTCGAGCTCGCGCGCGATCGGCTCGACCTGCTCGGGCGTGATGCTCGAAGCACTCTTCTTTTCTACCTGGTTGACGTCGTCGCCGGCCATCGCACGCGCTTCCGTCGCCCCGCTCGTGGTGGGTGCCGCGCGCCCCACGGCGAGCACCGCGCACCCCAGCAGAATAGCCGCTGCGCCGACGCGACGCGAAGCATTGTTCATCGCTCGTTCCTCGCATGAGACCGGGAGGTTCGAGCGCCCATTGTAGGCTGACGCCGCTTGCCGGCACGCGACTTTTATGCCGGTTTGATTGCGCTGACCCCACCCTTGTCCCCTCCTTGGCAAAGGGGGGAGGGGGGGTATCAGCAGTCCCATCCCATTGCGTTGCGTAGGACAAATCCATTCGCGCCGCGCAGGAATGCCACCGATGAGATGCATCGGCCACGATGCATCGAATCCGTTCCGTGATACCCCCCCTACCCCCCCTTCGGAAGGGGGGGACAAACCCGCGCTCCCGCGGTGATGCGAGCGTCCGACGTTGATCCGGCGCGGTCGTCGC
>JBGPMX010000504.1:0-4416 GCA_041487215.1 Planctomycetia bacterium
CGGGGCGGGCGCGGAGCCGGACACGCGGTCGCGATACAGAAACCCCAGGCAGGCGGGGAGCAGGATCAGGTTGCCCAAGCTCCCGCCCAACGTAGCTACAGCGACCAACCAGCCGAAGTTCGCGGTTGGCATGAACTCGCTGAAGACGAGCGCCAGGAAGCCCAGGCTCACCGCGGCGCTCGAGAGGATCACGCCCGGTCCGGCGCCGGCGTACGCGATGCGCAGCGCCTGCATCTTGGAGTGCCCGTGACGGAGCTCGTGCTTCCAACGCAGCAAGCAGTGGAACGTGTCGTCCACCGACAGCCCGGTCGCGACGCTCGCCACCAGCGCCGTCGACATGTCGATGCGCAGGTCGAGCCAGCCCATGGCACCGAGGACCAGCGCCACCGAAAGCAGGCTGGGCAAGAGCGCCAGCACGGCCCACAGCGGGTTGCGCAGTGCCAGAAACAGCATGAGCAGGATCAGTGCACAGGACAGCGCGGTCGATTGAAACTGCGTGGTAATGATGGCGCGGGTGATCTGTGTCATCAGGTGGGAGAGTCCGGTGAGAAAGGTCGCGTCGCCGAGGCGATCGCGCGCCACGCCGACCAGCCGGGCGAAGGCCTGCTCCTTGCGGTCGGCTTCCGCGGCCTCGCGGATCCGCACCAGGATCCGCATCTCGCCCGGCCCCTGCCCCGCGGCACCCGGCGCCCAAAAATTCGAGAGGAAATGGGCGTAGGCAGGGAGGCTGAGCGCACGCAGCTTGGCACGGAGCACCCGAGCGGGGTCCGCCGGGCCGACCGCGCCGCCGAACAGGCCCGGCATGCCCACGGAGCTGCTCTCGGGCACGGACTCGGTCGCCTGCGGATCCTGAGCAAGCAGCACGTCGGCGAGCGACAGCACCTGGGTGACGAGGTCAGGATCGACCCGAGCCAGGTCCCGCGATGTGTCGCGCAGCCGTTCCAGCCAGTCGACCGTCACGCGCTCGGGAGCGGGAAAGACCAGCTCGGCCAGCCCGATTCCGCCCATGCGGTCTTCCACAATGCGGTAGTCCTCGGCCACGCGGGCGCGGCTCTTGAACACCCGGATGTAGTTGGACTCGAAGCGCAGCCAGAACATGCCCGTGCCGATGATCAAGCAGGGCACGACGAAAAGCACCAGCGCTCGGCCGGGGTGGGCAAGGATGCGGGTCGTCCAGCTGCCGACTTCCAAAGCGACCTGCGCCACGTCCGCGTCCGCGCGCGCCGCGCCGCGACGCGGCCACATGCCGCCCGGAGCGAGCAGGTAGCTCAGGAGACCGGCCAGGATATTGCCGACCGCCATGGTGATGCCGAACTGAAACACCGGCTGGACCGAGCTGGACAGCAGCGCCAGGTAGCCGGCCGCCGCGGTGATCGAGCACCAAGCGACCGGGGCGGCCACGGCGCAGAGCGTCTCGATCGCGGCGTTCTGGAAATCGGCGATCTTCCGGCGCGCTTCGCGATAATGCATGGCCAGGTGACTCGCTGCGGGCATGCAGAGCACAACCGTCTGCGCGACGATCGGGCCGGACGAGAGCGTGAGCTCGAGCCGGTAGTGCGTGATAAAGCGCTGGATCACGAGCCAGGTGGTCCAGCCGGCCACGAGCGGCAGCATCGCCCACCAGAGGTTGCGCACGGCCAGCAGCATGGTCAGCGCCATGAGCGCCATGGCGACCCAGCCGAGCGTGCGGTTGTCCTGTTCCAGGCTCAGGAACCCATCGGCCAGCAGCACGGGGGGACCGACCACCGCGGCGTGCGCGATGCCGTGCTCGGCCGTGAACTGGTCGGCGCGCGCGCGGAGTTGCCGCACCGATTCCATCGTGTCGATGTCGTCCGGGCTGCCCAGCCGGACCATGAGCGCGGTGGTCAGACCGCGCGCATCGACGAGCAAGTTGCGAAACAGCGGATGGGCCGTGATGCGTTCGCGCAGCTCGTGGATTCGTGGCGGATCCGCCGCCGCCGCCCGCACCTCATGGGCGACGGTGGCCAGGCCACCCAGGATGCGCGCGAGCGCCAGCGGCTGGGCGACCACGGCCTCGGCCGCCGCGTCGACCTTCCAGGGAAGCGGCATGCGGGCGAGCGATTCGGTGCGCAGCACGCCCGGCACAGCGCGCTCGATGCTGTCGCTCAGGGCGACCAGGCGGTCCATGCCCGCGGCGGTCCAGAGCTCCGGGTCTTCGTAGGCCACAAACACAAAATCGTCGCCGCCGAACGAGCGAGCTGCGCGGGTGTAGCCGACGAGTGCCGGATCGTCGCTGGGGAAGAAGCCCTCGATCGACTGGTTGAACCGCACGGGATCGTTCGTCGCCCAGAGGAAGGTCATGATGGCGAGGACGGCGGCCCAGATCAGAAAGCGAACCCGGAATAGGGCGCGAGCGAGCGGGGCCAGGCGCGAGGCGGGCGCGGGCGGGAGCTTTCCAGCGTCGGGGGGCGCTGTTACCGCATGGTCACCCGCCCCTGGCATCGTGTCGCCCTCTTGTCCAATTTCAAATCTCAGATCTCAAATTTCAAATTTCAGATCTCAAATCTCAAATTCTGGATTCTGATCATTGTTCCACGCTGTCTGTAGCCTCAATCCAGAATCTAGAATCAAAACTCTAAAATCGATTCACGGCAGCAGCGCGTAGAGGATGACGTTGGTGGCGATCTTGACGGCGGACTCGTGCGTGTAGCCCCGGCAGTCGCTCCCCTGATGCCGCTCGAGCGCGCAGCCGACGTCGTACTTCGAGTAGATCACGCCCCAGCGGCCGTTCACCTGGATCCCTTCCAGGAACGGGTCCCCCTCGCGCTGCGGCATCGCCTTGGTGTACTGCACCGTGTGCAGGTCGTAGCCGAAGTGGTCGCCGGCCTTCGACTCGCTGCCGAACAGGTCGTCGTCGAGCGGGATCTCCTTGAGGTCCGCGTCGGGAAAGAGCTTTTTGGCGAACGCGCGGAACGACGCGTCGAAGGGCGCGCGGCCGCAGCAGGCGTCTGCGAAGAGCGTGCCGCCGCGCTGCACGTACGCGCGGATCTTTTCGATCTGCTCGTCGTTGTAGCTGAATTGGGCGCGGCCGTGCATGTAGACGAACCGCAGCGTGAACAGGTTCTCGTCCAGCGGCGAGACCTCGCGGTGCTGGATGGCCACGTTGCGCAGCGCGATGTTGTCGCGCAGGCTGGCCATCAGGTTCGGCACCGCCATGGGGGCGACGTTCCAGTCCCCCGCGTGCTTGAGCTTGCCGATCTCGAGCGTCCAGCGGTTGGCCGGGCCGGTGCGGTCCAGCCGGACCACCTTGCGCGCGTCCAGCTTGTCGGGCAGCAGCTCCTTGCCGGTCGCGTAGGCGAGCACGTTGGTGCCGAGCCGCACGGCGCGCAGCGACTCGGCGTTGTCCCCCCGCATCTGCTCCCAGTAGCAGGAGAGATCCTGCTTCGAGTACACGACGCTGGTGCGGCAGCCGATCTCGATGCCCTCGAGCGATCCGTCGGCCTTGAGCGCGTGATCGGCGACCCAGATCGGGTGGTCGGCGCTTAGCTCCTTGAGCGGCTCCTCGGGAAAGAGCTCGCGGAACAGCTTGCGCACGCCGGCGTCGAACTCGGGGCGTCCGCAGCACGCCTCGGCGAAGATGAAGCCCCCCTGGTTGACGTAGTCGCGCAGCCGCTCCTTCTCCTGGTCGCTGAAGACCGGGGCGAGGTGGCCGTTCCAGAAGATGACCGGCGCCTGCATGAGGTCTTCGGTGCTGGCCACCTTGGCGTCGACCACCTGCCAGGTCATGCGGCGTTCCCAGCGACGGCCGATGGCGTCCGTCAGGTTCCGGATGTCGTCGCGGTCGTTGTTCCAGTCCTGGGTGTTCTTGGGGTCCGCGGAATCGTGCCGCAGCTTGTTGACGAGCACCGGCGCCCGGCCTTTGGCCAGGAAGAGCAGTGCGAAGCTGGTGGCGACGATCTCGTTCTCGCCTCCCGTCCCCTCCCAGTGCGCGTCCTTCTGCCCCTTGACGAGGAGCTCGGCCCCCTCGCGGTACCAGTCGTGCTGGCCGATGAAGCGCTGCCCGCTCAGCCGGGCGGCGCGTTCGAGCCCGTAGAGGTAATAGAGGTGCCAGTCGCCGGTGCCCGGATTGGTGCGCACGGAGAAGTTCCTGCCGAGCCAATCGAGCCCGCGGGCGATGGCGTCGTTCTGCGGCCACTCGCCGCAGTGCTCGATGCGGCCGTTGACGATCCGCTCGCGCCCCTCGTGCAGCCGCAGCCCGGTGATGATCAGGCTGGAGATACCCGCCACGCTCATGCTGCCCGAGGCCGCGCCGGCCTCGTAGGACCACGACCCGTCGCCGTGCTGGGTCTTGAGGAAGTGCTCGCGCGAGCGCTGCCAGACGTCGGGATCGATGGGGATGCCGACCTCGGCGGCCTCGCGCAGCGCGAGCAGCGCGAACTGGGTGTTCGAGTTGTC
>JBGPMX010000505.1:0-4410 GCA_041487215.1 Planctomycetia bacterium
CGCGCTGCGAGAGCAGGTTCTTCCCGGCTCTTTCCACGACCTCGCTCCCAACATGCGATCAGGCCTTGATCCTTGTCCTTCCATCGTTCTTCCCAGGTCTGGTTTTCCCGGATCGGTTCCAAGATCGAGCGATGTATCTTCATGATCGTGTTGCGCGGGAGATGTTGATGAGGTCTACCGTGAACTCGGCTGGTAAGGGTGCAATCACGCCAGTCGCACGAAAAACCGCAGGAAACCGCAGTTTCCGGCAGCGTGCCCCCCTGGGTTACCCCAAGTGCCTCCCCAGAAGGCCGCAAGTCGGCCACGAACGCTCGGGATTCCCCTGTAAAAGCGAAGAAACAAAGGGGATAAGTCCAATTATGGCGGCCGGAATGACGGAGTGATGGGGCTGTGCCGGCCTAGCACGCCGCTTCGGCATCGAGCCGCCGCCCAGCCCTGTCCGGCCGCAGGTGAGGTTCGCTCGGCGGACCGGGCGCCGGGCTGCGCCGCGCCACCTCGAACAGCGTGATCGCGATCGCCAGCCAGCCGCTGCCCGCCGCGAAGCCGCCGATCACGTCGCTGAAGTAATGCGCGCCCAGGTAGATGCGGCTGAAGCCAATCGCCAACACGAGCGCGGTCGAGCCCAGCACGACGCTCGCGCGCGCCCAGAACGGCCGGATGGCGCGCGCGAGCAGGTAAGCGAGCAGGCCGTAGCCGATGAGCGACCCCATCGAATGACCGCTCGGGAAGCTCCAGCTCGCCTCGAACACAAACGGATCCGCGAACTCGGGACGCAGCCGCTGGAACTCCCACTTGAGCGCCGCGTGCAGAAGACCCCCGGAAACCACCAACAGCCAGGCGGTCGCCAGCCGCCCTCTGCCGCGTAGCTGAAACAAAACGGCTATCCCAAGGGTGAGCGCGGCGAGGAACTGGAACGAACCCAACTCGGTGACCAGCATCAGACAGGCGACGGACATGGGGTGCGTCTGGGCGTGCTCGTGCAGCCGTTCGGCCACCCGGCCGTCGAAACGCACGAGCCGCGCCTGTTCGCTCACGGCGGCCGCCACGGCGGCGAATACGGCGATCGCCGCAACGACCGATACCACGCCCAAAGAAAGGTGCAGACCGAGCCGCTCACCGGGCGAAAATCGCTTGCCCACGAAACGCCGGGCCCGCTCCATGTGCCGCCGCATGAGCCGCGCCGGCTCGCTCGTCGCGATCGGCGGTAGCGCCGCGGCGCCCCCGCCACGTGCGTCCCCCTCTGCCGACCTGAACACCTTGTTCATCTCAGAACCATCCGGTGAAAACACTCCGTTCGAGAGGTCGCCGCCCTGCGACACCCCGTTTCGCCTTCGGGTTATTCGTCCCCGCAGTGCGAAAATTGTAGGCAGAATACTACCAAAAACGGCCGCGCTCGGGTACCCCACGGGCCGGTGGGTAGTGGCTCAGTTTGAAGATCGACCCCCCTTGTCCCTCTCTTAGCAAGGGGGGAAAGGGGGGGGTATCAGCCAAACTGAGCCACTACCGACCGGTGGCACACGCCCACGCGCATCGGCTAGAATTGGCGGCTCGTTGCGGTCCTGCCGTCACCGAGGAGCCCAGCGATGGGAAATGCCCGAGAAGCCGCCGAGCCGCTCCTGGCGCACAACGTCTATTTTTCGCTCCAAGACAAGTCGCCCCAGGCGAAGCAGAGCCTGATC
The DNA here is from genome assembly GCA_041487215.1 of Planctomycetia bacterium. Classification (GTDB taxonomy): domain Bacteria; phylum Planctomycetota; class Planctomycetia; order JALXBF01; family JBGPMX01; genus JBGPMX01. The sequence goes on from JBGPMX010000505.1 coordinate 1,680, forward strand.
GAGGCGTGCAAGCGCTACCTGTCCGACCATCCGGGCACCGTCTGGTTCGGCGTTGGCACGCTGGCCGAGGAGCTGCGCCGCGAGGTGAACGACCGCGACTTCGATGTGGCCCTGCACGTCGTCTTCCGGAACCAGGCGGCGCACGACGCCTACCAGCAAGCCCCCGCGCATCTCCAGTTCATCAGCGAGAACCGCGCGAACTGGGCCAGAGTGCGCGTGTTCGATTCGTTGGTCGAGCAACACTGATTCAAGCGAGCGACGTGCGTCTAGCCAAACCGGAAAGTGATCACAGTGACGAGCCATTCTCGGCGGCGCCGAGCGGTTTTCTAAGTAGGTCCGCAGAAGGAAGTACGTCAGGCTTTCCAGCCTGACTGCTCGTCGGCAGCAGCTTTGTCAGGCTGGAAAGCCTGACGTACGCCCGATCGGCAGCCTACGTTGTTCTGCGGACCTACTTAGGTGCGTGAAAGGGACCCTGCGTGCCTCTTGCCAAAGACTTCAAGAAGGGACTGGTCGTCGAGCTCGACGGTGCGCCGTGCATCGTCGAGCAGATCCACGTGCAATCCCCGTCGGCGCGGGGGGCGAGCACGCTCTACAAGGTCCGCGCCCGGAACCTCCGCGAGGGCTCGAAGGTCGACAAGGTTTTTCGCGGGACAGACATGGTGCGCGACGCCGATTTTGTGCGTCGCCGCGTGCAGTTTCTTTACAAGGATGCCACGCACTACCACTTCATGGACGATGACGACTTCAGCCAGTTCGCGCTCGCCGCGGAGACGCTGGGCGAGCAGGCCGGGTACCTGATCGAGAACATGCCGGGCCTGCTGTCGATGATCTACAACGGGCAGCCGATCGGCATCCAGCTCCCCTCGGCGGTGGATATCGCGATCGCCGAGTGCGATCCTGGCGTGAAGGGGAACTCGGCGACCGGCCGCACCAAGCCGGCCACCCTGGCGACCGGGCTGGTCGTCCAGGTCCCCGAATACCTTTCGCCGGGCGAGCTGATCCGTATCGATACCGCCAGCGGCCAGTTTGTTTCGCGTGCCGAACCGACTAAATCATTTTAAAGAGACGGAGAAATGTCATGAAACTCAGGCGATCGCTCTTCGGCGCACTGTTCCTGGCACTCTCGACGCTTCCCCTGGCCGCCCGTGCGGACGTGAAGCTGCCCAAGGTGATCGGCGACAACATGGTGGTCCAGCGCGACATAAAGATACCGATCTGGGGCACCGCCGATCCGGGCGAGCGGGTGGAAGTGAGCCTAGAGGACCGGCACGCCGACGCGACGGCCGATGCCCATGGTCACTGGAAGGCGGTGCTCGGGGCGCTCCCCGCCGGCGGCCCCTACGAGCTGACCATCGCGGGCAAGAACAAGATCACTCTGAAGAACGTGCTCGTCGGCGAGGTCTGGGTCTGTTCCGGGCAGTCGAACATGGAGATGTCGGTAAACCGGGCGATGAATGCCGAGCAGGATATCGCCGCGGCCAACTACCCCAAGATCCGCCTGTTCACCGTCCCGAAGAAGGTCGCCGAGACGCCGCTCGACGACATCGCGGCGGGGCCCAACCAAACGGTGCAATGGGTGGAATGCAGTCCGCAGACGGTGCCCGGTTTCTCGGCCGTCGGCTACTTCTTCGGCCGCGATCTGTACAAGGCCCTGGACGTACCCATCGGCCTCATCCACACGTCGTGGGGCGGCACGCCCGCCGAATCGTGGACCAGCAAGGAGACGCTGGAAGCCGACCCCGAGCTGCGGCCGATCGCCGCGCGCTGGGAGAAGACGCTACGGGATTACCCCGAGGCGAAAGAGAAGTACGAGAAGCAGCTGGCCACGTGGAAGGAAGAGGCGGCCAAGGCGAAGGCCGAGGGGAAGCCGGAGCCGCGGCGCCCCGTCGAGCCGCTCGGTCCGCAGCACCCCCACCGCGCCGCCGGCCTGTACAACGCCATGATCACGCCGCTGGTGCCGTATGCCGTCCGTGGCGCGATCTGGTACCAGGGTGAATCGAACGCGGGACGCGCCTACCAGTACCGCAAGCTGCTGCCGGCCATGATCCGCGACTGGCGGAAGGCGTGGCAGAACGAAGAATTTCCGTTCCTGATCGTGCAGCTGGCCAACTTCATGCAGCGCGCTCCCGAGCCGGGCGACAGCGATTGGGCCGAGCTGCGTGAGGCGCAGCTCCAGACGCTGTCCGTTCCGCATACCGGGCTGGGCGTCACCATCGACATCGGCGAGGCCAACGACATCCACCCGAAGAATAAGCAGGACGTCGGGCATCGCCTCGCCCTGATTGCCGAGGCGACGACGTACGGCAAGGACGTCGAGTACTCGGGGCCGAGCTACGCTTCCATGCACGCCGAGGGCTCGGCGATCCGCCTGCGCTTCACGCACGCGGGCGGCGGCCTGGTCGCGAAGCGGGGCGACAAGCTCGAGGGGTTCGCGATCGCCGGCAAGGACCGCAAGTTCCACTGGGCGGAAGCCAAGATCGATGGGGACAGCGTGGTCGTGCGGAGCGATCAGGTCGCCGATCCGGTCGCCGTGCGCTATGCCTGGGCCAACAACCCGGCGACGAACCTGTACAACAAGGCCGGCCTGCCCGCGTCACCGTTCCGGACCGATGACTGGGAAGGGATCACGGCGGACAAGCGCTAGCGTCCGTTCGTTGATCGGTTCCGCATTTTCTTAGTCCGGACCCCTCTCCCGCTCATGGATCCGTGGGAGAGGGCAGGGTGAGGGTCC
>JBGPMX010000506.1:0-4408 GCA_041487215.1 Planctomycetia bacterium
GCGTGCGTTTCCTGGGCCACCCACACCTCTCGCGCATCCTCTGTCCCGAAGACTGGGTGGGGCACCCGCTGCGGAAGGATTATGAGTTCCCCGAGGAGTACCACGGCATCCGCTGCAAATAATCCGTTTGACCCCTGACCCCTGACCCCTGGCTCCTGACCCCTCATGGCACCCATCCAGCTCGAAGACCCGACGCTCGTCGAATTCGACGTCCGCACGGACGAGATGCTCGTCAACATGGGCCCCCAGCACCCCAGCACGCACGGCGTGCTGCGGCTCCTGCTCCGCACGGACGGCGAGGTGGTGAACGACGTGACGCCGCACATCGGCTACCTGCACCGCTGCGCCGAGAAGATCGGCGAGAACCTGGCGCCGTATCAGTTCATCCCGTACTCGGACCGCATGGACTACCTGGCGGCGATGAACATGAACCTGGGCTTCTCCCTGGCGGTGGAGAAGCTCTGCCAGCTGGCGATTTCCGAGCGGGCGCAGATCATCCGCGTGATCATCGCGGAGCTGAACCGGATTGCGAGCCACCTGGTGGGCATGGGCGCGTACGGGTTGGACCTGGGGACCTTCAGCCCGTTCCTGTATGCCTTCCGCGAGCGCGAGAAGATCCTGGATCTCTTCGAGGAGGCGTGCGGTGCGCGGCTGACGTACAGCTACATCACCATCGGCGGCGCGACGCACGACTTTCCGGACGGATGGGTGGATCGCGCGCGCGACTTCCTGGATTACCTGGAGCCGAAGATCGAGGAGTACCACACGCTGCTGACGCGCAACGCCATCTTCATCCAGCGCACCGCGGCACTCGGCGTGCTCTCGGCCGAGCGCGCGATCGCCTACGGTTGCACGGGACCGGTGCTGCGCGGGTCGGGCGTCGATCACGACCTGCGGCGCGACGAGCCGTACTCGATGTACGAGCAGTTCCCCTTCGAGGTGGCCTGCCCGCCGTTTGCCGTGGCACCGAAGGAGACCGTGATCGGCGACTGCTGGCACCGCTTCTACGTGCGGATGCTCGAGGTGGTCTCGAGCATCAAGATGGTGCGTCAGGCGCTCGACCGCTACCCCGCGTCGCAGGGCTCGCACCGCGCGCCGGCCTGGAAGCCGACCATGAAGCTGCCGCGCGGCGAGGTATACCTTGAGACCGAGTGCCCGCGGGGCCAGATGGGTTTCCTGGTGGTAGGCAAGGACGACCCGATCCCGCTGCGCGTGCGCGCGCGGTCCTCGAGCTTTTCCAACCTGTCGGTCACCAGCGAGCTCTGCCGCGGCTGCCTGGTGGCCGACGTGCCGGCGATCGTCGGATCGCTGGACGTCGTGATGGGCGAGATCGATCGCTGAAGCGCGTGGCAGGGACGGCGACGGGTCCGGTTATGCCGAGACACCGCTTTCAGTTTGGGCTGTCGACCCTTCTCTGGATCGTGGTGTTCATGGCGTGCAACTGCTGGCTCTGCACTCGGCTCTATCCGTGGGGCCTGATCCTTGCCATGACCGTCGACAAGCACGTCCTGGTTGCCTATCTTTGCATGAAGTTCCGGGTCGATCGCCGCGCGGCCGCGGGGCCGGCTGCGGTGGTTTCTCGCTGACCCCGTTTCCGCTTGATCCGCTCGGCGCTTTCCTCATCCCACCCCCGCTCCCGCTCGTGGATTCGTGGGAGCGGGCCCGGACCATTTCCTGGGGTTGCGCGTGCGAGCCAGCGCCCCCTCCCCCGAAGCGTCACGGCTGCGCCGGAGTCAGCGGCTCTGGGAGGATGGGGCGCCAATCCGGGCGTGCCGGGGCGCGCATGGCCGTCGTCGTGCGCGCGTCCTGGGCCTGCGCTTCTTTCTCGAGCTGCGCCAGGAGTTCGCCGGAAGCGCGGTGCAGCACGATCACCTTCGATTTCGCGGACGGCTCGGATTTGGGCCGAATGACGCAGACCACCTCCGCGTCGGCCGCGTCGGCGACGGCCGTGAACTCGCCCACGTGGAGGCCAATCTGCTCGGGGGGCGGCAGGGTGATGGGGAACTCGTCCGGCTTCGTCTCGTGGCTCGCCGCGACGACGCGTGGCGCGGCGGGCTTTGTGTCGGGGTGCGCCGCGACGACCCGCGGAGCGGCCGGCTGGGCCGGGCTGCCCCCGTGGTAGACCGCCGCCAATTTCTGACGGTCGAGCAGCTTCTGGACGGCCGCCAGCCCAACGTAGATGCCGCGGTGCTCGGTCGGGTCTGCGGCGCTGCAGACGCCGATCAGCTCGCCGGCTTCGTTGAACAGCCCGCCGCCCGATCGCCCCTGCACAGGCTGCCCCGTGCACTCGATGGTCGATGACCCCAGGTAGCGATCGACGGCGGCGACCTGCATGGTACGGACGGTGGCGGGATTGCCGTTGTCGCAGCCGACTGACACAGCGGGGAGCCCGACTGCGGGGGCGAACCGCCGCGAGGCCACGGCGGCAACCGGGATGGCCTGCGGCGTCGACACGCGGACGATGGCGAGGTCCGCCTCCTGGTCGCGTGCCGCAAGCTCGCCGGCGAGCGGCCGCGCGTCCTTCCGCGCGTAGAACTCCACCATCAGCTTGGAGTGGTCGGACGCCCCCTCGAACAGGTGCGCGCAGGTGAGAACAAGCGTCTCGCCGGGAACGCTGCGGATCGCCGTGCCGGTGGCGAACGAGCGGGAGGTGGCGTCATCGAGCACCAGCCGGGCGCTCGCCTGGATCAGCTGCTTGCTTCGCGTGTTGTCGGGGGGCGTGCCGGGCGGGCGCGTGACGGCGGCGCGAATTGGCTTCGACGTGGACTGCGCTGCGGCCGTGGTGGCCGCCTGCGCGTGGCTGGCGCCGGGCGCGCCCAGCGCACGCCGCAGCTCGTCGGCCGCCACGACCCCCTCGAATCGCTTCACCTCGCGCCCGTCGCGCAAGATGACCAGCGTCGGCACGCAGCGGACGGCGAACTGCCGCATCCTGTCGGGGTGCTGGTCGATGTTGATCCGCTCGACCCGGTAACCGTCGCGCTCGAGCTCCGCTACCACCGGCACCATGTTGCGGCAAGGGCCGCACCATTCAGCGCCGAAGTCGAGCAGGGCGGTGTCGGCGAGCGCAAACGAGGTGAGCGCAACGAGCGCCAGGGGAAAGGCCAACACTTTCATGGGTCCCTCCAGTGTCTGGGCCAACCGTGATCCTCCGGACCACGGCTCGTGCTCGAATTGTGCGCGGTTGCGACGGGGGACTGGGGGCCCCCCGTGTCTTTGCAAAAGGTGCCACGGCGCTTGGTACTCTTTGCAAGCCCCGGTCACCGGGCTTGTCGAAGCGCCGCGGCCGACCGCCAGTGCGCTGCGGTTTGCGACGGGAAATCGCTGCCGATGACGCGAAACGGGGCGGCAGTCTAATCGAAGGGCACGTTGCGTGCCAGAGCAACAACGTGCATTGCTTGACAAAGCGGGGCCACTATACTACGAGTATAAAATGGAAGCAGTTATGCAGATTTGGCGTCGGTCATTGCAGCTCCTCTGAACCCCAGGAAGAACGGTGTGCGCAGGGGCGCCGCGTCCGTTCGGTGGGACGGGCCGCGTGCGGACGCGGGAGTGGCGATCCCGCACCCTCCACCGTCGTCCCCCGCGGCGGCCATCGGTCATCTCCCCGCCGCCGCCCGGCCTACGTTGGTTTTGGATCGCTGATCGGTCTTCAGTGCGCGGGTGCGAGGCTTCCAGAGTCTCTCGATCGATCGTGTGGATTGGTTTTTGGCACGCTGCCCGACCGGCAGCCGAGAAAGTCCAGCTAGAATAAGGGTCGCAGAAATGACTGAATCCTTGCGCATCGGCACGGGAGTCCTCACCGACGGACAGACCGAGCACCACGACCAGCCGACCGTCTCCCGCCGCTGGCTCGGCACGCCCCCCTGCTGCTGGGTCGCCCGCGACGACGATGATTTCGAGGAGGAGGACGACGACGAGGAGGAGGAGGACGACGACGAGGAGGAGGAGGACGACGATCTCGAAGAAGACATCGAGGACGAGGAGTTCGAGGACGAGGAGGAGCTCGAAGAGCTCGGCGAGGGGATCGAGGACTTCGAGGACGTGGACGAGGACGATGAGATCGAGGAGGAGTTCGACGACGAGGAGGACGAGGACGAAGCGCTCGACACGGCCGAGGAGGACAACGAGGACGTCGAAATCGACGAAGAGGACGAGGAGTTCGGTGAGGAACAATTCTGATCGGCCGCGTCGCGCGCCGATCGCATGTGCGGTTTCCGAGGGACAGGGGTCGGGGTCGGCATCCCGACAGCACGCTCATGAGTCCACGAAGATCGTCGCCACCCGACGGCCGCTCCCGCGGGGCCGCCTCCCGGCGTGTGGCTTGTTGGGTTGGTCGCAGCTGGGCGCACCTGCACTACGCCCGGCGCATTGAGCCCACCTGGCTGGAGCTCAACTACCTGCGCATTCC
>JBGPMX010000507.1:0-4406 GCA_041487215.1 Planctomycetia bacterium
CGCCGCCTTGAACCCTCCCTTATCGAACACCCAGTCCGGGTCGTTGTCGTAGACCATTTCGTGGAATTGCCAGAGGTCCAGGTGGTCGGTCTGCAGCCGGCGCAGGCTCTCCTCCAGGTCTCGCTTCGAGCCCTCGTAGTCCCGCTCGCAGTTCTTCGTCATCAGGAAGACCTTGTCGCGGCGGTCCTTGATCGCCTTGCCCATCAGCTCTTCCGAATAGCCATCGTGATAGTCCCAGGCGTTGTCGAAGAACGTAACGCCCTCGTCGAGCGCGCGGTGCATGATCTTGACCGCCTCGTCTTCCCCCGAGCTCTTGCCCGCCTGGCCGATGTGCCAGCCGCCCAGGCAGATGATCGAGACTTTCTCACCGCTGCGGCCGAGCGGCCGGGTGGGGATGCCATGGGTGGACGCGTCGTCGCCAGCCGAAACGGTCGAGCTCGTCAGTCCCACCGCGGCGGCAGCGCCCAGTCCGGTCTCGAGAAACTCGCGGCGCGACGCTTTTTCGGTATCGTGCATGATGCGACTCCCCAAAACGGATGACGAGAATCGTGTCGTGGTGAAATGGGTGGCACGCCGCTCGAGGCGGCAACAGAAGTACGGGTTCCTCTTCTGAACTCTGGCGAGTTCAGCTACGGATTTTGGGAATCAGCGGCTGACCTCGGGCGAGACGGTATCCCCGGGCTGGATGGTGAGCTGGCGGTACGGGGCAAGCATGCGGCCGACCGAGCTGTCGGATTCCGCCTTGGTGACTTCGAGGACGCCGAGGTACTTGGCTGCGGGGGCGAGCCGGTAGACCTGGAGCTGGGAGCCCGGCTTGACGCCGGCGCGCGTGCCGAGGTTGATGCGCAGCGTGCCGTCCTCCTTGTCGACCTGCTCGACCTTGCCGATTGGGATCCGCCCGTCGGCGGACACGATGGCGGTGTTCACACCGCGCGCTGCGTCGATGCGGATTTCGTACTCTTTTACGTTCTTCACCAGTTGCACGTTACGGCCGATGGTCGTGCGGAAGTCGTCGCGCAGCGCGGCCAGCTCGCCGCGCACCTTCTCGAGCCGCGTGAGCTGGTCCGCCAGCGCCTCTTTGGCGCTCGCCAGGTCGGTCTTGAACTGCTCGACCTCCTGCGCCCGCACGTCGCGTTCCTTCGCGGCGTTGTTGTAGACCTCTTCGAGAGTGCGGCGATCGTCCTCCTGCTCGCGCACCAGGTCGCGCAGCCGTGTCAGGTTCTTGGCGGTCTCGCTGCGCTGGATCTCGTATACCGAGCGCTGGGCGCTGATGGCGGTCTGCACGCGCTGGATGGTGGCTGTGGTGAGCTCGATGCCGAGTCCCTTGGCGACCAGGCCGCGTACGCCGGGATCGGCCCCCTGGCCGAGAAACGCCGAGTAGGCGTTATCGAGGTCGGCCTGGGCCTGGCCCAGCTCCGCCTCCGCCTCGCGGAACGCGCGCTGCGCCGCCGCCCACTGGGCTTCGTCGATCGTCGGCGATCGCTCGATCTCGCTGAGCTGATCGACCGCCTTGCGGAAGTTCTCGATCGTCTTGTTGTCCAGGAAGGTGTTCAACTGCGCGTCGAACCGCTGGGCAAGCGTGCGGTACTCGTCGCGCGCCTCGCTCGTCCCCGTGCGCAGCTCTTCGGCGGTCTTCTCCGCCTCGGCGACCCGCTTCTCGAGCTGCTGGAGCTGGAGGTAGCGCTGCTGCCGGGCATCGAGCACCATGCCGGACAGGGCCACGAAGCCCAGGCCGGCGACGATCACGAGAGCGACCAAGACCTTGCCTGCGGTCGGCATCGACACGCACTCCTGGTACAAGCCAAAGGAGCCCGAACTCCGTTCGACGGGCAGAACGTACGGGCAGCAAGAATACCTGGCACGAGCCGGAGATAACCGAGTGGTCGAGAGGGAATCGGCTCGCTAGAGGCCCTGGAATTCTAGCGTATCCCGCTGCGGCCAGCCAGAGCGCCTTCAGCCGGGTAGCAGTGCTGCGGGGTGGCACGTCCCGGAGGCCATTGCGAAGGGGGTGCGGGGCGGCCTCGCGAAAACACGTGGCGTAGCATCCGGGCGTAATTGTGTTTCGGATTGGAACCGCCGAGGCACGCCGAAGTACGCCGACTTCCCCTGTATCGGCGTTGATCGGCGCGCATCGGCGGTTTCTCATGTTGGCCTAGTTCGGCTGGGCCTCGCTTCGAGGCCGCTGCCACTCCGGCTTCAGCCGCGGCGATCGCGCAGCCGCTGGCTCGCCTGGTCGAGGATCGCCCGTTCCCCGGCGTTGAGGCTGTCGGGTCCCTCGCGCGCGATCTTTGCCAGCACCTCGTCCATGCGGTGCGCCAGGTCTTCGCCGAGTCCCGGTGGGGGCGTGGCCGCGTCCGAGCCGACCACTCGGAAGCCCCGGCCGCGCGTGCGTGGCCGTTGGACCAGGCGGCCCAGGCGCAGGTCCAGCAGCTTATAGAGGAACCCGTAGGCAGCCCCGCCAAGATGCGCCGTGAAGGCGACCGACGACGACGCCCCGCGATCGACCATCATGAACAGATCGTAGGCCAGCCACACCAGCACGAACCAGCGCATCTCGACCGGCAGGATCCCGTAGATGAGGAGCTGCCGGCGCGGATAGAGCATGGTGAATACGACGACGACCGCGGAGACGGCCCCCGAGGCACCGAGCATCGGGACCATTCCGCCCCAGTTGGAGAGCGCCCACGTGGTGGACGCGACCACCGCCGCCGTCAGGTAGAAGATCAGGAACTCGCGCGAGCCGTAAAGCATTTCCAGCTCGCGGCCGAACCACCAGAGCCAGAGCATGTTCCAGAGGATGTGCCAGATGCTGCCGTGGCAGAACGCCGCCGTGAGCAGCCGCCAGACCTGGTACTCTTCGAACACGGAGCGCGGCGTCACCACGAGCGCACGGGTCACCGTGTCGTGCGTGAGCAGCTGCGCGACGAATACAATCACGTTGGTGATGACGAGCCACTGGGTGGCCGGCGTCAGGCCGGTCAGCCACGCGGATCCACTGGTCTGCCCGCGGTAGTAGTCCCGGTCGTAGATGCCCATCGTGTCGCTTGGGGAGTTCTCAAGAGCCAGCGGCCCGCACGAGGAGGATGCGACGAGTATCGCTTGGCCATGGTTGCTTCTCAACCCTCGACCGGTCGCTTGTCCTCGTTTTTCACTGTGGCCGGGCCGCGGAGCTCCGGCGCGATCTCGCTGCGGTTGATCGCGTTGATCAACTGCCGGAGCCTGCCGAACGCGCGGCGGTTGAAGTGGAAGCTGAGCCGAGGCAGGTCCTTGAGGTGCTCGTCGCTCGCCTCGGCCTCCAGCGCAGCGCTCTGCACAAAAGAGCCGTCCACCAGCAGATCCCGGAACTCGATGTTGCACGCCTCCACGAGCTCCGGCCGAAGCGGACGCTGGAGCCGCAGCACCAGCCGGTCCCCCACGAACCGCATGCTGTGGAAGACGCGGTAAAACTCCGTCACCTCGGCGACCGCTTCCCCCAGATCGTCGGTGACTTTGTAGAGCGCCAGATCGGATTCCGAGATGTAGCCCCGCCCCAGCAGGCATTTCTGAATGAAGGTGTCCCAGATCATCCAGTAGTCGCCCCCCGGTTCGTCGATGAAGACGATCGGCATCATCTCGCGCTTGCCCGTCTGGATCAGCGTGAGCAACTCGAACGCCTCGTCCATCGTGCCGAAGCCGCCGGGGAGGACGGCGACCGCATCGGTTTCCTTGACGAAGAGCAGCTTGCGGGTGAAGAAGTACTTGAGATGAACTACCTTGGGGTCGCCGGCAATGATCGGGTTCACCCCCTGCTCGAACGGCAGGAGAATGTTCACCCCCATCGAGGACTCGCGGCCCGCCCCGACGTGCCCGGCTTCCATGATGCCGCTCGAGGCGCCCGTCAGGATCATCCAACCCGCCTGGCTCAGCGCACGGCCGAACGCCACCGCCTGCTGGTACGTGGGTTCGTCGGGCTTGCTACGCGCCGAGCCGAACATGGCCAGCTTGCGGCGGTTACGGTACGGTGCGAAGACCTTGAAGGCGTAGCGCAGCTCTTTGAGCGCCCGGCCGAGAATCTTCACATCCCCGCGCGTTGCGCCGTCCTTGAGCAGCCGATCGGCCGTCTCATGGATCTCGGCGATCAGCGATTCCGTGCTGATCGGAGTCTCGCCATTCCCCTCCGGTGACGAGCGGGAACGACCTCGAGGTTTCGACATAACAGGTTCATTATACCTAACCGCACGCCCCGCTCCCGGGTCGCGAACGAATCGCCGGCTTTTTCCCTAGGGGCGACAAACTTTACGGCGTGCGGCAAGCGACGGCAAACGTGTGCCAAAAGCTTCGGGGGAGGATCGGACTGCAGGGGCGGTTTTTGTCTTGCGGACCCGTCGCGAAAGCCGGTACGTTATGGCACACGATCGATCGTCGAC